>JBCCKB010000120.1:0-9248 GCA_039027595.1 Pseudomonadota bacterium
ACCCGTGGATCCACATTCCGGTCGGCTACCTTTATTGCATCGGAAATCCGCGAACCGATTGGTGCCTTCATACCGCCGCCGAGCCGGGGCTTGGCGGGCGCAGTCTTCTTTACCCCCGCGGCAAAGGCCTGGGAGGCTCTTCATCGATCAATGGCATGATTTACATGCGCGGCCAGGCTGCGGACTACGACGGGTGGCGGCAGATGGGACTAACCGGCTGGGGTTGGGACGATGTTTTGCCTTACTTCATCAAGTCGGAAGATAACTCGGACGGCGCTTCGACCTATCACGGGAAAGGTGGGGAATGGCGTGTCGATGCGCCCCGCGTACGTTGGGAGATCCTTGATGCATGGATGGCGGCTGCCGAAGCGACCGGGATCCCCGCGACGCAGGACTTCAACACAGGCGACAACGCGGGCGTCAACTATTACAGGGTGAATCAAAAGCGCGGCTGGCGCTGGAGCACGGCCAAGGCGTTTCTCCGCCCGGTTCGTGACCGTGGTAACCTTCGGGTCGAGATCGACGCCGATGTCACGCGCCTCGAGATCGAGGCGGGGCGGGTCACCGGCGTTACATTCAGGCAGGGAGATACCCTGCGCACTGCCCGGTCGCGCGGCGAGGTGATCCTTGCCGCTGGAGCCATCGGGTCTCCCAAGATACTTCAGCTTTCCGGAGTTGGGCCCGGCGGGCTATTGCAGGCTCACGGGATTGATGTGGTTGTCGATGCCCCCGAAATTGGCGCCAACCTGCAAGATCACCTACAAATCCGCTGCGCCTTCAAGGTCACTGGCACAAAGACGCTCAACACAATGGCGGCGAGTTGGCTTGCCAAGGCGCGAATGGTTCTGGAGTACGCCACCCTGCGCACCGGGCCGATGTCAATGGCGCCCTCTCAGCTCGGGGCCTTCGCGTATTCAGGCGAGGATGCTGCGACGCCTGATCTACAGTACCATGTTCAACCCGTCAGCCTTGATGCGTTTGGCGAGCCGCTGCACAGATTTGAAGCGTTCACTGCCAGTGTTTGCAATCTGAGGCCCGCGTCGAGGGGGACGATCCAGATCACCTCACCCGACCCCTCGGTACCTCCCGAGATCCGTCCGAACTACCTTTCGGCCGAGCGCGACCGCGATGTGGCCGTGCGGGCAATCCGCCTTACACGCCGCATCGCAGCCGCCGAGCCCCTCGCCCCCTATACGCCCCTTGAGTTCCGACCGGGTCCCGACATCACCGAAGATGCTGACCTGGCTAATGCCGCAGGAAAGATCGGCACCACAATCTTCCACCCCGTCGGCACGGTCAGGATGGGATCCGACGCCTCAGCTCCCCTTGATCCGCAGCTTCGGGTTCGGGGTCTCTCGGGCCTTCGTGTCGTCGACGCATCGGTTATGCCTCGCATAACATCCGGGAATACGAACTCTCCGACCATCATGATCGCCGAGAAAGCGGCAGATATGATACATGCAGCCCGCAAGGTTGATTGATCGTTCGAGACTGATCGTGCGTAGGTTGCGATCACGGCCTCGATCTGAAAATTAGGTCAAACCTAGGTTGGGAAATGCCGCACTCATACTCAGGGTGGATATCCGCCTCGGCGCAATGCCACCATACCTAGACCGCTGTTGGGGCTGAGGACGGAGCATGCTGGAGCCTATTGACGAACTGCTTGCTGTTCAGGACATCCAGTTTCGCGTCGCAAGGCTCTTGATCGACCTGAACCAGCGGGCCGAGGCTGACGGGGCGATCATCGCTGTGCCCAACGCGGGCGGACGCGAGTTCCGCGTGTGGCCCGCGGTTCCTGGTGACATCCCGTTCGGTGAGGTCTCGCTACCGATTGAGAACTCCTACCCTTGTCAGCGGGCAATCGAGACCGGAGACATCGTGAGCGAACGCGATGTTGCGAGCCTTCCGCGCGAGCGGGCCTGTACGTTCATGTTGGCCGAGGAATTCGCCGGATATCTCGGTGGCCCAATCACCTTGCGGGGCGATACGGCGCCTTCGGCGGTTCTCGCCATCGTGACCTATGATGCGCGCGATTGGACCGAAGAGCACCACGCCCTTCTTCGGTCCACGGCCGAGGGCGTTGCGGGCATCCTCTCCGGCGGGCGCGAGGCCGGAACCTTCACTCACTAGGCTGTTTTCCCAAGGCGCCAATGCGCTAGGATTCTTTGCATGACAGAGCCGGTTCTAAGCGTCACCGGGCAAGGGTTGTATTGTACGGCTGGCGACTTTCATATCGATCCCTGGCGCCCCGTGGAGCGGGCGCTCATTACCCATGGGCATGCCGACCATGCGCGCGCTGGCCACCATCGCTACCTTGCAACCAACGCCGCCCTTCCGGTCATGCACCACCGGCTAGGGGCGATCTCCTCTGAAGGTATCGAATTTGGCGAAGCACGGTCGATCGGCAGTGCCAAGGTGAGCTTTCATCCCGCCGGCCACGTGCCGGGCTCGGCTCAGATCCGGGTAGAGGTTGGCGGCGAAGTCTGGGTCGTCTCAGGTGACTATAAGACCGAGCCGGATGGTCTATCGGAGCCGTTCGAACCGGTTCGCTGCCACACCTTCATATCGGAATGCACGTTCGGACTGCCAGTTTTTAACTGGCGATCACAAGACGCCGTCGCAGCGGAGATTAATGCGTGGTGGACGGCCAACGGGAGGGCCGGAAAAATCAGCGTTCTCGGGGCTTACTCCCTTGGAAAGGCGCAAAGGCTCCTTGCCTCGCTCGATCCTAGTAACGGTCCGATCCTGACCCATGGTGCGGTGGAAGGCACAAACAGAGTGATGCGGGACCAAGGCCTGAACCTGCCAGTGACCATTCCCGTGACCCCGGAGACCCGCGGATCAGAGTATCCGGGTGCCCTTATCCTGGCGCCGCCATCGGCGCTGGGTACTTCGTGGATGCGTCGTTTCGGAACCGTCTCAACCGCCTTTGCCTCGGGATGGATGGCACTGCGGGGCGTTCGCCGACGCCGGGCCGCCGATCGCGGGTTCGTGCTTTCGGACCATGCGGACTGGCGGGGGCTTAACGCGGCGATTGCAGAGACGGGCGCCGAGCGCGTTTTGGTGACCCATGGTTACACCGCTCCATTCGCGAAGTGGCTTGGCGAGCGCGGCTACGACGCGGGGGTGCTTGCCACAGAATTCGAGGGCGAGAGCCTTGACGCCGCTGTCGAGGCTGATGAGGAGGTCAAAGACTGATGCTCTGGTCTTGGCCACCAAAGATCATCCGAAGGCTCTGAGATGCAACGCTTTGCCTCCCTCTTCACAAGGCTCGACCAAACGACCAAGATCAACGAGAAGGTGGCCGCGCTGGCCGATTACTTCCGCGAAGCGCCCGAAGACGACCGGCTTTGGACGATCGCGCTTTTGTCGGGACGTCGACCAAGGCGCGCGATCACCACAACGCGCCTCCGGGAATGGGCAGCCGAGGAAGCCAATATCCCGCTTTGGCTGTTCGAGGAAGCCTACCCCATCGTGGGGGATCTCGCAGAGACCATCGCGCTCGTCCTGCCCGCGCCGAGCCATGTCGAGGCCCGCTCGCTTAGCGATCAGATCATGATGATCCGTGACCTCGACCGCGCCGACGAAGCGGATCGCAAGGCAGCTATCCTCGCCGCATGGGACCGGTTCGGCGGCGCTGAGCGGTTCGTGTTCAACAAGCTCATCACCGGTGGTTTCCGGATGGGAGTAAGCCGCAAACTCATGACGCGGGCGCTGGCTCAGGCCACAGGCCGCGATGAAGCCGAGCTTGCCCACAGGCTGATGGGGGACTGGACGCCCGAGACCACCACCTATGACATGCTCATTAACGCGCCCAATCCCACTGCCGATCTCTCAAAACCCTACCCGTTTAGCCTGGCCTACCAGCTTGATACCGCGCCCGAAGAACTTGGCCCTCCTCTGGATTGGGCCGCGGAATGGAAATGGGACGGGATCCGCGGCCAGTTGATCCGCCGTGGCGGCAACCACGCGCTTTGGTCGCGCGGTGAGGATCTAATGACCGACCGTTTTCCAGAGTTCGCCCAGTCGATAGACTTTCTCCCCGAGGGCACGGTGCTTGACGGCGAGGTTCTGGCCTGGTCGGACGGCGCACCTCTACCGTTTTCGTCACTGCAAAAACGGATCGGACGCAAGAGCGTGCCGAAAAAGCTGCTGGTTGAGGCGCCCGTTATCCTGCTCGCCTACGACATTCTGGAGCAAAACGGCACCGACCTCCGCAACCTACCCTTCCACGAGCGCCGGGCTCGGCTCGATCGTGTCATGGAGAAGATGCCCGCCAAAGCGCCGTTTCGAGCGTCTCCCCTTCTTCCGGCCGAAGATTGGGACACCCTGCGGTCCGAGCGCGAAACATCGCGCGCTCGGGGCGCCGAGGGCCTCATGCTCAAGCGCTGGGACGCGCCCTACACGGGAGGGCGGCGCAAAGGCGATTGGTGGAAATGGAAGGTCGATCCACTGACGATAGACGCGATCATGATCTATGCGCAATCAGGTCACGGACGCAGGGCCAACCTCTTTACGGACTTCACCTTTGCCGTTCGCGACGGTGACCAGCTTGTCCCGTTCACCAAAGCCTATTCGGGGCTGACCGATGCGGAATTCCGCGAAATCACCTCGTGGGTTCGAAAGAACACGCTTGAGCGCTTCGGCCCGGTTCGACGGGTGACACCCGAGCATGTCTTCGAGATCCATTTCGAGGGGATCCATGCAAGTCCACGCCATAAATCCGGGATCGCTCTAAGGTTTCCCCGGATGGCCCGTTGGCGCCGCGACAAACCCGTCGCGGAGGCAAACACCCTCGATGATCTCAAAGCCATGCTTGAGGTTTATGGCTAAGCTCGGCCCTCGTTGATCCCCGCGTCCCGCTTCAGCCTCAACTCGGAACATTTCCTTCCCGGCGCGTCGCCCAACCTAGGAAAATACGGATATGTCCAGGACGAACTGGTGACGGCCAAGCTCCCATCGCTGGTTCAACATGCCCGTGGTGGTCACACGAGCCCTGCAGTCGCCTCGCGAGGGCCAGATCCTTTGCGGTCCGGCAATCAGCGGTGACCGATGGGTACGCCCAGAGCTACGTGGGTCCGGGCAGAGAATAGTCTTGGGGCACAAGCGAAGCTTGAAACCAGCGGACAAAATTTGCGGCCGAGAAAACGGGCAGCCCCGTTGCCCGAGCAATCGCCGACGCGTAGGGCGTCATGTTCGTGCATTCCAACACAATTGCCCCAAGATCCGCATGATCGGCCTGAAGTGCCAGGGCCGCCTCAACATTGTCCGCGCGTGCCGCGGCGACATCGAGTTTGGGCGCGTCGCCCAGGATAGCTTCGGTGAATTCCCGTCCGCCTTCGGTTGTCCCAACGGGCGTCCCCTCTGGCACGCGTGCCGCCTTTAAGTGATCCTCGGTCAGTGTGCTGGCCGATATGGTTAAGATACCTGGACGCTTGCCGGGCGGAAGAAGCGCCGCGACCGGCGCGACCTGCATCAGCGAAGACGCTGCGACGGGCAACCCCGTTTCACGCGAAAGCTCCTCCTGAAAGAGCGAGAGAAAGCCGCAATTCGTGGTGATGCCGTCGACGCCATGCTCCGCAAGTTCCCGAGCCGCCTCGAGAAACGCCGGCAAAAGACCCTCCGCATTCCGGCGCACCACGGTGCCTGGAGAGGCACCCGGCACAACACGATATTGGACCGGAAATTCCCATGTGAGCGCGTTGCCCATGTCACCGGGGATTCGCGGGAAGCGCGCCTCGAGCATCAAGATCCCCACGGCCGCGCCATAGACCGACTTGCCGCCCTCCACGATCATGCTCTAGGCCTCCTCGAGCGGCCGCGCCGCGAGTGCCTCTGCTTCGTCCATGTAAATGCTTGTAATTCCTTGCCGCACCGCATCAAGAACCTGATCCATACGCCGCTCGATATGGGTCGACATGATCGCGGCGGCGGTCACCGGGTCCCGCGCGACAAGCGCCTCGATCACGGCCCGGTGCTCACCCTTCGTCGTCGCGACCCGGGCGGCCATGTCAATCCAGCGGATAAAGCGAATACGTTCATTGACGCCCGTTAGCTCTGCGAGCAGGACAGCGTTGCCCGTCAGCCGCGCGATATCGAGATGAAACGCCTCGTCCTCGGCCACCGCCCTACCAACCGTGAGCCCCGCCCGAGCGCCGTCAACGCCGTGATGCACTGACCAGAGCGTTTCGAGATCCTCATCTGCGGCGCGCTCGGCTGCCGCCTGAACCGCGCCCACTTCAATGAACCGCCGCAGCTCGTAAAGCTCGAACACCGCGCGCGCATCGAGACCTCGGCAAAAAAACCCTGCACCGGGCTTAAACTCGACGAGACGCTCGGCCACCAGGCGATTGAGCGCTTCGCGCAGCGGTGTTCGGCTGGCGCCAAGTTCGCGGGCAAGCGCTCCTTCGTTGATCCGGTCTCCAGGCCGGAGCGCAAAGCTGACCGCGCGATCCTTAAGCGCGCGATATATGTCCTCGACGCGGCCTTCGCCCATTCTCGTTCCCGTCCGTGACACGCGGTGCCATGATTGACATACACCACGACTCATAGACAAGATCCTGCCCTGTATACAGATCTGCACACAATTCAGGGGTCACCGTGGCAAAGACCGGCGACAATCAGGTGACCGGAGCGGAAGCGGCGGTCAAAATGCTGAGCGCCTATGGGGTTCGGCACCTCTTCGGCCTATGCGGCGACACGACGCTGCCTTTTTATGACGCGCTCTACCGGCTTGACCACGACATCACCCATATTCTGACCCGGGACGAGCGCCACGCAGCGTACATGGCCGATGGATATGCGCGGGTCACAGGGCGTCCTGGCGTCTGTGAAGGTCCCTCGGGGGGTGGGGCGACGTATATCTTGCCAGGGGTTGTGGAAGCAAATGAGAGCTCAGTGCCGGTGCTCGCGATAACCACCGATGTCGCCACCACCTCCTCGGGCCGTTACCCACTAACCGAGCTTGATCAAGACGCGCTTTTCCGCCCGCTGACGAAATGGAACGCGGTGCTGTCGGATGCCAGAAGACTGCCCGCGACGTTTCGCGCGACGTTCCGAGCAATGGTAACGGGCCGGCCGGGAGCCGCCCATTTGGCATTTCCCTTCGATGTACAGAAAGCGCCAGTTCCCGAAGACGAGATTTGGGCTGATCCGACACATCGGACTTTTCCAGCGGGCCGCGCCGCGCCAGATCCTGTGGATATCCGCGCCGCCGCGGATCTTTTGGCGGAGTCGCGCTCGGCCGTTGCGATCTGTGGCGGCGGACCAGTGATCTCGGGCGCTTTTCAAGCGCTCACAGCGCTCGCGGACGCGCTTGACCTTCCGGTGGCGACAACCGTCTCAGGTCAAGGCGCTCTTGCAGAAACGGCGCCCCAAGCCGTCGGGGTCGTGGGTTCGAACGGCGGGGTGCCCTCCACGCGCGCGGTCGTTGAAGAGGCTGACCTGGTGCTCTTTATCGGATGTCGCGCAGGCTCGGTGACGACCGAACGCTGGCGTGTCCCGGCGCCGGGCACCAAGGTGATCCATATTGACAGCGATCCAGAGGTAATTGGCGCGAACTACGCGACCCAGATCGGGATCACCGCAGACGCAAATTCGGCGCTCCAAGCGCTTCTGGCCGAAGTCACCGCGCGGACCATGCCTGGGCAGAATGGCACGCGCCGCGCCCACGCCGCTTGGGCGGCGAAACGCGCGGCCTTCGACCCCCTGGCCCAGAGCACTGAGCGTCCAATTCGGCCTGAGGCAGTGATCGCGGCCCTTCAGGATGTCCTAAGTGATGATGCCATCATTGTAGCTGATCCAGGCACACCCTGTCCGTATGTCTCGGCGCATTACCGGTGGACCAGGCCCGGCCGTCAGTTCATTACCAACCGCGCCCATGGCGCCTTGGGCTACGCGCTCGCCGCTGCCATGGGCGCCAAGTTCGGACGCCCGGATGCACCGGTCGTGGCTCTGATGGGCGATGGCTCGTTCGGGTTTTGTTGCGGCGAGTTCGAGACGCTGTTGCGCCACAATCTCCGCCTTACCAGCATTGTTTTCTCCAATGCGACCTTCGGATGGATCAAGGCAGGTCAGAACTCTGGTTTTGGCAAGCGCTTTTACAATGTGGACTTCGGGCGCACCGATCACGCCGCGGTGGCGCGGGCGTTCGGCGTCCGCTCCTGGACAGTGAAGGATCCAACCGATCTCCGCGCAACGCTTCGTGAAGCGCTGGCATATCCGGGACCAACGCTGATCGATGTGATTTCCCAACCATTGCATGAAGCCGCCGCGCCGGTGTCCGAATGGGTCGCATGACGACGGAGCTGTCTCAGAAGATCTCAGGTTTTGATATCTGGCACCTGCGGTTGCCCGTTGTCTCGCGGCGCGACCACGGGATAGGCACCGTAGAGACCTTCTGCGAAGTCGTGGTTTTGCGCCTGACCGCAGAGGGTGGCGAGACAGGCTGGGGCGAGGCCTCCCCCTGGGTCGTCTTCACGGGATCCCCCGAAGCAAGCTACGCAGCACTCGATCGTTACATTCGCCCACGTGTCCTCGGCCGTCAGGTGGGGGATCGAGCTGCCATCATGGGCGAGGCAACCCGTGCGGTGGCCCATGCGACAGAGGCCAAGGCCGCGCTTGACACCGCGCTTCTCGATCTCGCCGGTCGCATAGCCGGCGTTCCTGTGTGGGCACTTCTTGGCGGCCGCGTTCGCGAAACGATCCCGCTCTCGGTCTCCTTGGCGAATCCCGATTTCGACGCAGATCGCGCATTGGTGGAGCGTCTGGTTGCCGATGGCGTGGGCATCGTGAAGCTGAAAGCCGGGATCAAGGGCCATGCATTCGACATTCTGCGGCTCGAGCACCTACGCCAGGACTGGCCCGACATCCACGTCCGCGTGGACTACAACCAGGGCCTGCCCGCAAGCGACGCCGAGGCCTGCCTGCGGGACATCGCGCGTTTCGCGCCGGACTTTATCGAGCAGCCAGTGCGCGCCGATCGCTTCGATCTCATGGCGCGGCTGCGTCGCGTGACAGACGTCCCGCTTCTCGCCGACGAAAGCGTTTTTGGCCCCGAGGACATGACCCGCGCCATCAAGTCGGGGATTTGCGACGGGGTGTCCATCAAGCTCATGAAGGCCGGAGGCTTCGCCCGCGCTCAGACCGTGGCCGGAATGGCGGGCGCAGCAGGGCTCTCGGCCTATGGCGGGGACATGTTTGAGGCAGGGCTCGCTCATTTGGCGGGCACACATCTGATCGCTGCCACC
>JBCCKB010000121.1:0-9236 GCA_039027595.1 Pseudomonadota bacterium
AATACAACACCCGCCCCTTGGTGCCCGAAGTCCTGGCACATGGGCATCAATTCGCTGTCATCCGTGGCAGACCGGACTATGACGAGATAATATCGCGCGATACCATTCCGGCGTGGCTATAACGGCCTATATTGGGATAAGGCAGCGGCGCGAGCGTATGGCTGAAGACACCCGACTACCGAGATCCCTGGCCTACAGGCTCAGATGGCCCATAGCCCTGACATGGGTTGGCCTGCTCGCCGAGCGCGCGATGCGTGCCTTCTGGCCCCTGGCCAGTGTGGTGATGGTCGTTCTCGCAACGCTGATGCTCGGGATCCAGGACAGCGTTCCCATGGAGCTTGCCTGGGGGATGGCGATGGCCGCCCTCGCGGGGACGGGCTGGACGCTCTTTCGGGGCGTTCGACACTTCAAGTTCCCGGCCCGCGCCGACGCGGTTGCCCGCCTTGATGCCACCTTGCCGGGTCGCCCGATTGCCGCGGTCAAGGATGTTCAAGCCATCGGTAGTGGCGATGCCGCCTCCGAGCGGCTTTGGGACGCCCATGTGGCGCGCATGGCGGATCGGGCAAAGGGCGCGAAGGCGGCGCAGCCCAATCTTCGGCTCGCATCGCGGGATCCGTTCGCGCTGCGCTACGTGGCCCTTTTGGTGTTTGTTGCGGCGCTTCTGTTTGGATCGATCTGGCGTGTCTCCTCGGTCAGCGACTTGGCTCCAAGCGGCGCAGGGGCGTCGCTTGCGGCGGGACCGGCCTGGGAGGGCTGGATCGAGCCGCCGCTCCATACCAGTCGCCCCTCGCTTTACTTGAACGACATAGACCGCGAGAGCCTGAGCGTTCCTCAAGGCAGCGAGATCACACTCAGGCTCTATGGTGAGATCGGCGCGCTTTCGGTCAGTGAAACCGTCTCGGGCCGGGCCGGCGAGCTCCCGCCCGCAAGCGATCCACAGCAGAGCTTTGTGATCACCCAGGATGGGCAATTGTCCGTGGATGGGCCAGGTGGGCAGGCTTGGGAGATCACCGTCATTCCGGACACCGCGCCCGAGGTGAGCGTCACCGCGCCCTTGGAACGCACCGCGGGCGGAGAGTTCCGCCAGCCGTTCAGGGCCACGGACGACTATGGGGTGATCGCGGGTCGGGCCGAACTGACCCTCGACCTGGAACGCGTGTCCCGCAGGTACGGTCTGTCGACCGACCCAGAGCCCCGCGAGACCATCGTTCTCGACCTCCCGCTGACGATCTCTGGCGATCGCGCCGATTTCGAGGAGACGTTGATTGATGATCTGGCCGAGCATCCTTGGGCAGGCCTTCCGGTGGCCCTTGAACTCTTTGCGGAGGACGCCGCCGGACAAATTGGCAGCAGCGGGGCCCAGGCTGTTACGCTTCCCGCCCGGCGCTTTTTTGACCCGCTGGCGCAGTCGATTATCGAACAGCGGCGCGACCTCTTGTGGTCGCGCGCCAACGCGCCTCGGATATCGGCGGTGCTGCGCGCCATAAGCCATCGTCCGGAAGGTCATTTTCGCTCCGAGACAGCGTACTTGAAACTCCGCGTCGCGATACGGCGTCTTGAGACCGCCTTTACCTATGGCGAGGTCTCACGCGCGCTTCAGGACGAAACGGCGGAGGCGCTTTGGGACATCGCGCTGTTGATCGAGGAGGGGGATCTTTCGGACGCGCTAGAGCGGCTGAGGCGCGCCCAGGAGCGGCTTGCGGATGCGATTGAAAATGGCGCGACGGACGAGGAAATCGCGGAGCTGATGCAAGAACTCCGCGACGCGATGCAGGACTACATGCGCCAACTCGCTGAGAACAGCGACCCCGAGGCGATGCAGGACCTGGCCGAGAATCAGGACATGCAGCAGATGACGGGCGATCAGCTCGAGGAGATGCTGCAGCAGCTCCAGGAACTCATGGAGCAGGGCCGCACGGAGGAAGCGATGGCGCTTCTTCAGCAGCTTCAGCAGATGATGGAGAACATGCAGATCGCGCGCGGTCAGCAAGGACAAGGCCAGCAGAGCCCCGGGCAACAGGCGATGGAAGGACTTGCCGAAACCCTGCGCGAACAGCAGGGGCTGTCTGATGATGCGTTCCGCGACCTCCAGGAGCAATTCGGCCAACAGCAAGGCCAGCCGGGACAAGAGGGCCAACCCGGTCAGCCCGGCCAAGGCGGCCAACAGCCTGGTCAGCAGTTCGGTGAGGGTCAAGGCGAGGGCGCGAGGCCCGGGCAACCAGGCGGCCAACAGGGTGGTGAGATGGACCTCGCCGAGCGTCAGCGCGCCCTCCGGGAAGAGCTTCGGAGGCAGCAGGAGGGGCTGCCGGGCGCAGGCACTCCAGAGGGTGAAGCGGCCCGGGACGCGCTTGACCGTGCAGGGCGGGCGATGGAGGGCGCCGAGGAGGCGCTTCGCGAAGAGGACTTCGCAGGAGCCCTTGATGATCAGTCCGAGGCCATCGAAGCCCTGCGCGAGGGAATGCGAGAACTCGGGGAGCAGATGGCCCAGCAACAGGGCCAGCAGAACGGTCAGGGCGAGGCTGCCGGAGAGGCCAACGCAATGAACCGCCGCGATCCGCTCGGTCGCGAGGTCGGTCAGAACGGGCGGCTTGGAACCGACGAACAGCTCTTGCAGGGGGAAGACGTCTACCGCAGAGCCCGCGAACTCCTTGATATTATCCGCGAACGTTCGGCAGATCAGACCCGACCGGACGTGGAGCTTGATTACCTCAGGCGACTGCTCGAGCGGTTCTAAGGTCACCTCGGCCCACCCTTGAGCGCCCTGATACGAAGGCGCACGGACGGCTGACCGATCAGGCTTTTCTCACATAACAGGTTGAAACAAGGTCACGTCCCGTTCGACATCCCTGGGGACGTGCCGGAATCGCGTCGGGCCAGGCTGCGTCTCGCAGGGTCTCCTCAAAGTCGATCGCGGATTGGGGAACGCCGAATAGGTACCCCTGAAACACAGTGCAGCCTAGACGGACCAGGGCGTCGCGCTCCGACGGGGTTTCGATCCCTTCGGCAAGAACCTGAAGATCAAGCGCCTGCGCGATGTTCACGATCGCCTCCGTCAAGAGCGCCTTCTTCGGTGCGGCGTCCAAATCGGCGACGAAGGCACGGTCGATCTTGAGGATGCGAACGGGCACGGACAGCAGCGAGCTCAATGAGGCGCGACCTGTGCCAAAGTCGTCGATCGCCAGGGCGAAACCGGCGTCGTGTAGCCTTTGGGCGGCGCGCCGGACATCATCAGCCTCGTCATCGAGGAGGATCGTCTCCACAAGTTCGAAGACAACCTGCGATGGATCCAGGGCCCGCTCCGAGATCTGCGTCAGGATCCGTTCAGCAAAGCCTGCACTCGTGAGCTTACGGGCCGTGACATTGAACGAGATATGCGGCGGCGCGATCCCGAGGCGCTGCCACGCGACGAGATAATCAAGCGCCTGCTCGTAAATCGAGCAGTCGATCTTCTCGACGAGCTGTGCCCGCTCTGCGACGTAGAGGAATTTGCTTGGACCAACCATTCCAAACTCGGGGTGTTCCCAGCGGCCCAAGACCTCTGCCCCGAAGACCCTCCCCGTTTCGTAGTCCACCTGTACTTGAAAATAAGGAACGAACTGACCCGCCGCGATCGCGGGCTCAATATCGCGGATCAACTGCTGGGTAAGCGCTTCGCGGTCTTCCAATTCGCTGTTGAATGTCTTGACGGCGCCGCGGCCAGCGCTCTTGACATCATAGAGTGCCAGATCGGCCTCGATCAGAAGCGAATCGACCGACTTGCGGCACTCCACGGGGATTGTCGTGATGCCGATGCTCGCGCCCACCTGTGCCGTTTGATTCCCGATCTCGAGCGGATGGCAGACTTGGCCGATCAGGCGCCATGCCAGCGCCTGTGCCGCCTCGACATCGCGCAGTCCGAGGAGGATCAGGATAAACTCGTCGCCACCGATCCGCGCGGCAATGTCGTTTGGGCCAATGGCTGCGCTCAAGTCTTCGGACACGCGCCGAAGAATTGCGTCTCCAGCCGCATGTCCTAGCGTGTCGTTGACTTGCTTGAACCGGTCAAGATCAACATGGAGCAGATGGGCGGGGCCGTCGCGAGCCACCGACCCCGAGAGAATTGCTTCTACGAAGTCGCCCAATCCCCGGCGGTTGGGCAGCCCGGTCAAGGGGTCGGTCAACGCCAAGGCTTCGGCGGCGTCCTTGGCCTCCTTCAGGCGACCGGCAAGGGCCTGGGTATCGCGCAGGAGCGCCGACTGTGTCTTCAATAGATAGAGGATATCCACCGACGGGTCCGCATGCGCAAAATCACCGCCACTCAGACCCAGAGGATCGACAAGCGTGGGCATCTCCGTGCCAAGGGATGTGAGAAGCAGGAAGGATCCTTCCTGGGCATCCAAGGGCGCAAGGCTCGCGCGCAAGACGATCGGAGACCCCTCGACGTCGCGCGAAGTTCGAAGTGAGAGCTTCTTGCCGCAGGCGGTGGCCAAGTCCTGGGTCCCGCGGAGCGCCATGGGTTTGGAGATCGTGAACAACTCGAAGAACCGGGGCACTGGACCATCGGCCACATCGCAGACCTTGCGAAGCGATCGCCCGAGGTGGCGACACGCGCCATCGGCCTCGATAATCGCGGCGAATGGCGCAACCGCGTCAAGCGCCGTCTCCATGTTCGCAGTCACCGCTCCTCGGCCCTAGCAGGTCTCGAGTTGCAAGGTGAATGTGGCCCGAAACCCCTCATGCGCCGGAACGGGATCCTGAGTGATGCTCACCGGCTGACCGGTTTCCCGGCCGAGCCCTTCGACCAGACCAATCACCATCGGCTCAAGCCCTTCTCGATCACTGGCGTAGTGCAGCTTGTAGGACCCGTCCTCAGCCTCCTCAAATTCAAAGCTTGGCGGGTTCAAATGTGGCATGCTCATTTTGATACGGGCGTGCATCTCGTTGAGCGTGTCGAGGCGCTCCAACAGGCTCTCGCCACCAAACCGCAGCAGGGCACCGATTTCGGTCGCTTTTGAGAAGTCGACCCAAAAATCCCCAAATACTTGGAGAACTTTTTCGGCTGAGAGATCATATTTGTCGGAAATTGCACCTACCAGCTTATAGGTCACGTCGTCGGGATACATCAGCACGCCTTCGAAATGCCGATCAGAGAGACCGGCACGATGGCAAATATCTAACCAATCGTCCTCTCCGTAATTGTTCGTAATAAAGGTCTGAACCCCCTGGTTCACCATGCCATACATGCCACAACCTCACATCGCCCTCGCGAGCGATCCTAACCGGGGTGGATAAATGCTGGATTAAGGCTCGCCCAGGACCCGCGCATCGGGAACGGACGGACCATGGAAAGCTCCATGGGACAAAGCGTATGCCCAGCCACCGAGCCTCCAGTGATGCATCCGGCGACGGGGATGCGTTTGCGCTCTGCCGATACCATGCCAATCCATCACAGAGGGTTCCTAAGGCAGGCAACGTCCTTGGAAGGGCCGCTTCTGTTATCAGCCAGAGTCAACCCGGCAGCGCAATGGAGAATTTTTCGAATTTCTAAACTAATATATATTTTTCAGCCTTCATTTTCGATTAAGGAAACTGTCGAACTGTTTACTCAATTCTGAATTTTCTGATAGTTTCGCGAATATTGCCGGGGGCTTTGTGAGTTATCCGTGTTGGGGGTGTATGCGGCATGTCGATTCAGGCAGAAATAGGCTAGTTTTCTGGTGCACGAATTACGTCGCAGCACGCAGGGGCGCTAGGCGGATCGTTTCTTGACTTTACGACCCCGAGCAACTCATGGCTCGAGATCGGCCTCGAAGCGCCAACGACGGGAATGAACCTGCTGTCGCTTCGCTACGCGCTTGGAGCGAGCGCATCCCGAACCATGGCGATCGAGATAAATGGCAGCCGTTTGGACCAAACCGTTACCTTTCCGCCCACCGGAAGTTGGACGGCTTGGAGCCAGGTGAAAATCCCCGTGCCCGTGACGGCCGGCACCAACGCAGTCCGCCTGATTGCCATCGGAGAAAGCGGTCCGAACTTAGACACCCTCGCGATTGTGAGGCCGGTCACTGTGAACTTTCAGGCTGAGGATCTGGCATCCGCGAACTCCCCAATCATGCAGAACCATCCAGGCGCTCAAGTCGGGAGGTTCATCGACATGCGCGACGCCAGTAGCGTGACGCTCACCGTGAATGCTGAAACGGCCTCAGCCGCGCAGTTTGACATTCGGGATGCCATGGGAAACGCTCCGCGCTCGGTTGCGGTCGAAGTGAACGGTGACATTGCCGATCCCGCCTTTCAATTTCCGTCCACGGCGAATTGGCGAGATTGGCAGATAGCCTCGCTGACCCTCAATTTCCAGGCGGGGGGCCAACACGGTTCGCATGATCGCCAACGGCCAGGGGCCAAACCTCGACAGTATCAGCGTCACCGGCGCACTGTCGGTAACATCCATCAAGGGCGGCTCGCTGACTTTACGGGCTGAGGACGCGATCGGCACAGGCGGGCGCGTCTCAGATATCCATGACGGCGCGGACGGCGAAGCATTCTTTGATTATACGAGCCGCACGGACGCCTCACTCGAGTGGCGCGTCGACAGCCGGACGGCCTCCGAAGCCGAGCTCTTGTTCCGCTATGCGCTTGGGGCCAATGCTCCGCGCACAATGGCTGTAGAGATCAATGGCGTCGTGTTCGAAAGGGTGTTCACGTTCGACCCGACAGGCAGCTGGACGAATTGGCAAACTGCGAGCCTGCGAACCGATCTCGCGTAGGGTCCGAACATCATCCGATTGGTGTCGCTTGAGGAAAGTGGACCCAATATCGAAAACTTGACGATTGAGGGCGATGTCGTTCGGCCGATGGGGCGGGTGGAGATCCAAGCCGAAGATGCGCTTAGCGCCGGAGGCGCCGCGACTGCGGGCTTTGGATCGGATGACGGATACTTCTTGGACTTCGTCGACGCGCGCGACGTATCGCTCACCTGGACCATTGAGAGCAACGGGCCAGGCGAAGTCGACCTGGAGATCCGTTATGCGTTGGGCGCCGCCGCATCTCGCACCATGGCGGTCGAGGTCAATGGCGCCCTGGTCAATGGCGCAGTCACGTTTGCCAGCACCGGGTCCTGAACAAGCTGGGACACGCTGCGACTGCCCGTGGACCTTGCCGATGGTATCAACTCGATCCGGCTGGTTGCCACCGGGCAAAGTGGGCCCAACGTGGATAGCCTAACGGTCTTTGGTGAGAGCATCGATAGCGCTACGCCGCGTTTCCAGGGCGTGACCGATGATGTGAACGCGCTCGATCCAGGCGAGAGCAACATCAACTTGGCGGCCAGCTTGGCCGTCGGAATTGTCGCAATCACCGCAAGCGACGCGATTGACGCCAGCACGGTGACCACGCAGACGGTTCGACTAATTGCCTCCGGCACCGGCGCGCCCGTCGCGGCCAATGTGAATACCACGGGCGGCTTTGATTCGATTTCGCTTGCACCGGTGGAACCGCTCGAGCCCAACACAGACTACGTTCTAGAGATCAACGGCGTGCGCAATCACGATGGGGAGCTTTTCGTACCGATCGTCCGCAGCTTCACAACGGGCACCAACGCCGGAGAAGGCGCACCCGACAGCGCAGCGTTCGAGCGCTCAGTCGTTGCAAGCGGCGAAGGCGTCGCCATGCTTGAGTTCACTCCCGACCAGAGCAAGCTCTATGCCTCCACGCTCGATGGTAAGTTGCTCCGGTGGGATCTGGAGCCCGATGGTCACTTGGCCAACAAGCAGACGCTTGTGGTCGAAGCTAGGCAATCATTCATTGGGATCGCCTTTGATCCCGTTGTTGAAAACCGGATCTGGATAGCCAACAACGTGGGGCAAGCTGGCTCGAACAATCCCAATTTCAGCTCAAAGATAACCTATGTGGATATCGCTCCGGGCTCCGAGTTCGCTGGGGAGGCAAACGACTATGTCACGGGCATCCCCCGCTCGGTCCGCAACCACCTCACCAACGGGCTGGAGTTTGGGCCGGATGGCGCGCTCTATGTGTTGAACGGTAGCAACACCGCCACGGGCGCCCCCGACGGGGCGTGGGGGTTCCGGCCCGAGGCCGAGCTATCGGCGGCGATCCTGCGCATCGATCCGACCTTGCCCCCCCCGGCCAGGTGGGTTCGATGTAACCACCGAAGGTCCAAACGCCTATGATCCGGGTGAAGCAGGTGCTCCGGTGACGCTTTATGCCACCGGTGTTCGAAATGCATACGATCTGATCTGGCACTCGAACGGAGGCCTATATACGGCCAATAACGGGTCTGCGAGAGGCGGCAACTCCCCTGATAATCCCGCAACCGCGATTGACGAGACGATCACGGGAGGGGACGACCCAGAACGACTACACCTCTACCGGGTCACAGAAGGTCAGTACTACGGCCATCCTAATCCGGCGCGCGCGGAATTTGTCCGTGATGGCGGCAATCCGACGCCCGCGGACGATGTTGACGAGACGAGCGACTATCCCGTGGGCGTGCTGCCCGACCCTGGCTACGGCGGGTTTGTCTTCGGTTTTGGTCAAAAACGTTCGCCCAACGGAACCGACGAATACGATGCCGATGCCTTTGGAGGTGCGCTGAAGGGCGACCTCCTGGTCGCGGAGTTTTCCCAGACCGACCGTATTGTTGGCATAGAACTGGACGCAAGCGGCGAGGTGGTCGGAGATTACGTTCTCGCGACAGGGCTGAACAACCCCCTCGATCTCGCCGTCCACCAGGCCACTGGACGGATCTATGTCACGGAGTTTGGCAGCCAGACCAATTTTTCGGACGACACGATCGTGCTCTTCGACCCTCTGGAGATCGCTTAAGGCCCCCACCTTTGCATGACTGCGAGACCAGCGACCGCTTCCCGGAGAACACAGTGCCCGCTCCCTGGGCACCCGCAGGTGGCAGATCACGTCCCGCGCATGCTAGCGTTTCGCAGCTTTGAACGAGAGATATCCCCATGCCCCCCATTCTCCGCTGCCTACTGGCGAGCCTGGTTGCCTTTTTGGCGCTTACCGCCCAGGGCGCGTCGGAGACCCGTGCCGCTTTCTTGGTGGGCAACGGCGCCTATGAGCACGCGAGCGACCTCAGAAATCCTAGCGCGGATGTCGCGTTGATCGGCGAGACTCTCGAGGCACTCGACTTCACAGTGGAACGATACGAGGACCTTACGCGCGCAGAGATCGGCAAAGCGCTCACGGCATTTCTCGACGCCCATGCCGAGGCGGATGTCACG
>JBCCKB010000122.1:0-9188 GCA_039027595.1 Pseudomonadota bacterium
GGCCGCTGCAGGTTCTGAATTACGGGATCGTGCCTCAGATCATGCCCGCCTTCTGGAGCATCTCGGTCTTTCGCTGGGACATAAACATACGCGAAAGCACGATTCTCGGGCTCGTCGGCGCGGGAGGGATTGGCCTCAAGCTTCAAGCCTCTTTGAATGTTCTAGCCTGGCCCCAGGTAACCGTCATTCTCCTCCTTATTCTGGCCACGGTCGTCGTGAGCGAATGGGTTTCGGGCCGGGTCCGCAAGGCAATTATCTGAGTGTCAAACGCAAGCGCGCGACGCCGTGGTCACGCTAGCTGCCGAGGCGCTCGGCTTTCGTTTGCGGCGCTCGACAAGTCCTAAGCACTGGGCTTGGCAGCCAAGGGGGGAGCCGCTAGCGTCGCGATGACGTCGAGAGGCTCCATGACTACCGACCAGATTACGTTGTTTGCCCTTTTTGGTACGGTCTTCGCTCTCCTGCTTTGGGGCCGGTTTCGGTATGATCTCGTGGCATTCGCCGCGCTCATGGCAGGTGTTGTTCTAGGAGTGGTACCCTCCAGCGAGGCTTTCTCTGGTTTTGGGCACCCCGCCACATTGATCGTGGCCCTTGTCCTGGTGGTCTCGGCGGGGCTTGTGCGCTCGGGTGCGGTGTTTCTCATCACGCGGACCCTGGTCGATGCCGCAAGACCCCTCGGCGGACATATTGCGCTGATGGGCGGGATAGGGGGCGTCTTGTCGGCCTTTATGAACAACGTGGCGGCGCTTGCTCTTTTGATGCCCGTCGACATCCAGACCGCGCGGAAGGCAGATCGCAGCCCGCGTCTTTCGCTCATGCCGCTGTCGTTTTGTACGATCCTTGGCGGCATGGCGACGCTGATTGGCACGCCTCCCAACATCATCATCGCCTCAATCCGCGAGGACCAGTTGGGGGCGAGTTTCTCGATGTTTGATTTCGCGCCAGTGGGCGGGATCACGGCGCTTGTCGGTTTGGCTTTCGTGGCGCTGCTCGGTTGGCGGCTGATCCCTGGCGGCGGCGGGGCGGAGGCAGACGGCGGCCTGGGTGAGATCGCTGATTACATTGCAGAGCTGACGATCCCCAAAGGCTCCAAGCTTGTCGGCCAACGCATGCACGAGCTCTACGAAGAGGCTGAAAGGAACGATGTGGCAATCATCGGTCTGGTGCGGAACGGGAAGCGGGCGTGGGGGATGCAGGCCAACGCGACCCTGACCGAAGGCGACGCGATCGTGCTTGAGGCGCGGCCCGAGGCGCTTGACGAGTTTCGCTCCGGGCTCAAGCTCGATTTTGCGGATAAGGCTGCCGAGGAGCGCCTCAAGGCGGAAGGCGAGGGCCTTCAACTCGTTGAGGTTGTGGTACCTGAAGGCGCGCGCATTGTGGGCAAGACGGCTCAGTCGGTGGGACTTTCCTGGCGGCGTCGGGCGGTCTTGATGGGGATTTCTCGGCGGGGGCGGCGGATTTCCCAGAAAGTACGCAAGACGGTTGTAAAGACGGGAGATATTCTCCTGCTCCTTGTGCCCGAGGGCGAGGCGGGTCAGGTGACCGACTGGTTGGGGGGGCTACCCCTTGCCGACCGGGGTTTGGCGGTGACCGATAACACCAAGGTGTGGCTCGCGATCGGTCTGTTCGCTGGCGCGGTGGCTGCGGCGTCCTTCGGGTTTGTCTATCTTCCGGTCGCGCTTGGGATCGTCGTGGTCGCCTATGTTCTTGCCAAGATCGTGCCGCTTTCGGAGCTCTACTCCCATATCGAGTGGCCCGTTGTGGTGCTTTTGGGCTCCATGATCCCGTTGGGTGCCGCGCTTGAAACTTCTGGCGGCACCGGGCTCATCGCGGACAGTCTCGTCACCCTGACCCAAGGCTGGCCTGCTTGGGCCGTTCTTACAGTGCTCATGGTGGTGACCATGACGCTTTCGGATGTCTTGAACAACACCGCCACCGCGATTGTCGCGGCGCCCGTGGGGATTGGAATGGCTCAGTCGCTGGGCGTCAGCCCCGACCCCTTCCTCATGGCGGTGGCCGTTGCCGCGTCCTGTGCGTTCCTCACACCGATTGGGCACAAGAACAACACCCTCATTCTCGGTCCCGGCGGCTATGCATTCGGTGACTACTGGCGCATGGGCCTACCGCTTGAGCTCCTCGTGGTGGCGGTCTCAATTCCGGCAATACTGGTTTTCTGGCCTCTTTAGGCGCGACACGGAACACATCTTAAGGTAGGGGCCAAGTCGCAAGAACGCGCAACTTTGCCGCCCAAGGCATTCATCCCGGGCCTGTTCGTTTCCAGTGCAACTTTGATTGCTGACCGGTGTCTTGTAAGCAGCGGTGCCCGGGGTCATCGGCGACGCCGCTAAATAAGCGTATGACAAACAGCAGGCAAAAAACGGAACCGCGGAAGAGCGCCACTTTCTTCTTGAGCAGCGCGCAGAAGCTACGCCTGCGATCCATATCAGTTGACTTGGGGGACCCCAGTCCCATCCCACGGAGTTGCTGCGTTGTTTGTCTGACGGCGCGGGTCTTTAAGCTCTCCCCATTGAAGACTATAGTGTTATAAAGTAGCGCTTGGGAATGGCTGAGGGAGACCGTCGTTGACCAAAAGGGGAGAAACCTGGCACGCGGAAGTGCTTGATATCTTTCGCCGAAGCTCAAGCCCGGTGACGGCTTACGAGATTCTGGAGGTCTTGCGGGAGGTCAACCCAAAGATCGCTCCTCCCACGGTTTACCGTGTTCTTGCCGCGCTGATGGAGCGGCGCCTGATCCACCGCCTGGAATCAATGAATGCCTTTGTTTCCTGCCAGTGCGACCATCACGACCAACCAGCGATCTTATCAATCTGTGATGACTGCGGGACAGTCGAGGAGAGTATTGCGCCCGAGATCATGGATCGTTTGTCGTCGATCACCGGCAAGACCGGATTCTCGGCGCAGCGTCACGTGATTGAGGTGCACGGAGTATGTGCGTCTTGCGGACCGTTGCAGGCGCCGGCATGACGTCGAGCGGCAGGGGTCTTCGCCTGCTTCTAGTAGGCATCGGACCGAGGCTTGCGGTCGCCATGGTCATCGCGTCGATGCTGTGGTTAGGTTTCTTTTGGGCGACGGCTACTCCGGGGGCGCTATGACGCCCGCCGTCGCCTTTCAGAATCTGACGCTCGGCTACGATCGCCTCCCAGCCGTTCATCGCCTCGAAGCCACGATCGAAAAGGGCAGCCTCACCGCCGTCGTGGGTCCCAACGGTGCTGGAAAATCAACGCTTCTGAAGGGATTGACCGGTGCGTTGGCACCTCTCGAGGGTGGGATAGCGATCAACGAGCTGTGTATTGATGATATCGCGTATCTCTCGCAGCAGTCCGAGATCGATCGTAGCTTTCCGATGTATGTGGAAGACTTGGTAGCGATGGGGCTCTGGCGTGAGATCGGTGCCTTTGGCCAGGTCGGGCGCAAGGGCAAGGCTCGGGTTGACGCGGCTGTCGCAGCGGTTGGTCTCACGGGATTCGAACGACGACCGATCGGCTCGCTCTCGGGCGGGCAGATGCAGAGGGCGCTATTTGCCCGCCTTTTGCTTCAGGACGCTGGTCTGGTGCTTTTGGATGAACCATTCACGGCGATTGATGCGAAGACGATGGCTGACCTCATCGGGATTATCGAGCGTTGGCACGGTGAGGGCCGAACGGTGATTGCCGTTCTCCACGATTTCGAAACCGTGCACGCCCATTTCCCCGAGACCATGATGCTCGCCCGCGAGCTTGTGGCGCATGGGCCAACATCCCAGGTGCTCACATCCGAAAACCAGTTTCGTGCAAGGCAGATGTGCGAGGCTTGCGCGAGTACACCACATGTCTGCGGAAAGACCGCTGCGTGATCTGGGAAGCGGTCATTTCGCCGTTCGCGGACTATGGCTTCATGCGTCGCGCGTTGTTGGGCTGCATTGCGGTCTCGATTGGAGCGACGCCGGTCGGTGTTTTTTTGATGCTGAGGCACATGAGCCTGACCGGAGACGCGATGGCGCACGCTATCCTTCCAGGCGCGGCGATCGGGTATCTGGTGTCCGGCTTGTCGCTTGGCGCCATGACAATCGGCGGTCTGGTCGCGGGCATGGTCGTGGCGCTTGGCTCGGGGGTCGTCTCCCGAATGACGGCCCTTCGTGAAGATGCAAGCCTCGCGGCGTTCTATTTGATTTCCCTTGCCTTGGGCGTGCTCATCGTTTCGACCAGAGGCAGCAATGTCGACTTGATGCATGTCCTCTTTGGCACCGTGCTGGCTTTGGATGACGCGGCACTGATCCTCTTGTGCAGCTTTGCCAGCATATCCATTCTCGTTCTCGCAGTGTTCTTTCGCCCTCTGGTTCTCGAATGCGCCGATCCGCAGTTCTTACGATCGGTCAGCAAGCTTAGTGCGGTGACGCACCTGACGTTCCTGACACTCGTGGTGATGAACCTGGTTGGTGGCTTTCATGCGCTCGGGACGCTGATGGCTGTCGGCATCATGATCCTTCCCGCGGCGGCTGCACGGTTTTGGTCCTCGGGGATTGGGGGCCTAATTGCCATGGCGGCGCTGATCGCCATCCTCTCCAGCGTCATTGGATTGCTCTTGTCATTCCATTTTAGCCTGCCTTCCGGACCCGCGATCATCCTCGTTGCCGGAATAGGCTACGGACTTTCCCTCACCTTTGGCCCGGTGGGCGGGCTAGTCGCGCAAATGTTGCCGAGCAGGCACCTAGAAACCTGAAAGGACCACACATATGAATTCCCGCCGTTCACTTCTTGCGTCTGTCAGCGCTTTGGCAGCAATGAGCCTTGTGCATGCGACACCCGGTGCTGCCCAAGATGCCATGCCGGTTGTCGCGAGCTTTTCAATCCTTGGAGACATGGTGGAGCGCGTGGGCGGCGAGCATGTCGCGGTCACCACATTGGTGGGACGCAACGGAGATGCGCATGTCTACCAGCCAACCCCGCAGGACGCTCGTGCCGTCAGCGAGGCGGAGATCATGTTCGTCAACGGATTGGCCTTTGAGGGGTGGCTTGACCGCCTCGCGGAAGCCGCCTCTTTTGACGGCAATCTCGTTGTGGCCACCACGGGCATTGAACCCATTGCTTTCGATGGCCATGGAGACGAGCACGGCGACCATGATGACCATGCCGAGCATGGTGACCATGACGATGAGGAGCACGAAGAGCATGCCGATGCACATGGTGATCATGATCACGCAGAGCATGAAGAACATGCCGAGGCAAAGGATGACCACGACCACGACCACGAGGACCATGCGGATGCCCATGGTGAGCATGATCACGATGAGCATGAGGAGCATGCCGAGGCCCATGGCGATGCTCACGGACATGAGGACGATCATGCTGGACATGACCATGGCGGCTTTGACCCGCATGCCTGGCTAAGCCCGACACTCGCAATCACTTATGTCGATAACATTGCCGCGGCCCTCGCGCAGTCGGACCCAGCGAACGCGGCCACCTTCTACGAAAACCGCGCAAGCTATGTGGCCGAGCTCGAGGCGTTGAACGAAGAGATTGTGGCGCTTACTGCGGGTCTTCCAGACGAGAGGCGAACGGTCGTGACCTCCCATGATGCGTTCCAGTATTTCGCACGCGACTATGGGTTCACATTTATCGCACCACAGGGGGTGAGCACCGAGTCAGAGGCCTCTGCCCAAGACGTCGCCCGTATTATCGAACAGATCAGAGAAGAGGGTGTGTCTGCGGTATTTGTTGAGAATATCTCTGACTCCCGGCTTCTCGAGCAAATCGCCAACGAGACAGGCGCGTCGATCGGCGGAACGCTCTACCCCGGTGCGCTCTCGGAGGAAGATGGGCCTGCCGCAACCTACCTGGATCTGATGCGGCACAACGCGACGGTCCTGTCAGAAGCCATCGGGAGCTAGGTAAACGTCACTTTCTTCTAGCGGAATGGCGTGATCGGGAGTTCGAAAAGCGGAGTCGGGCTTCCGGTCGGCGCCGTTCCGTTGGCAGGTGTATTTGCTCAGGTCCCAGGCGATGTGACTTGCCGCATAGATAAGAGCTTTCGCCTCTAGGCTTTGCCGTCCACCTCGCGCTCCGCGAAATGGCAACAGCCGCGTCTTTGGACGGCCCAACTCATGAGCTGTTTAGGCTGAGGGTTGGCCACCGTCGACTTGCCAGGGGCGCGGCAGGGCAGAGCGGAAGCGCTGCCCGACGGGCGAAGAAGCGTGCCGTTGCACTGGGTCGAAACCGAAACTTGGCTCACCCGCATCCGGGTGCGCTCAAGACTAAATCGCCATGCTGTATTTGTCGCCGTCTTGTCGTGCTTGATCGAGATGTGCGGCGATCAGCCGTGCGGCGGCGAAGAGGCCCTCGCGAATGGAAACGACGCTGCCGTGGCGCACCAAGAGGTCGGGAAAGTAAATCATGAGGTTGTCAAGGATGGCGCTTAGCTCACTCTCGCGGTCGGGAAATGCGCGCGAGAGTTTCTTGGCGTCAAGGATGCCCTGGCACATTACGTCGTTGATCATGGCGGCTTTGAAGCATTGGTCGTGCGACAACAAGATCCCCTTATGCGCGGCCAGTCCCGTCGCTCGAACACGTTGGGTGTAGGCGGAGGTTGAGACCGCGTTTTGGAGGTAGCCCTGCGGAAACTTGGAGATGGCGGACACGCCAAAGCCGATCAGTGTTTCGCATGGTTCGTCGGTATAGCCTTGGAAATTCCGGGACATTCGACCCTGGTCGGCAGCAATCTTCAGACTGTCATATGGCATCGCGAAGTGGTCGATCCCGAGTGCGTGATATCCATCTTTGATCAGTTGGTCCCGCGCAGCTTGCGATAACTCGAACCGGCGTTCGGCGCTGGGCAGGGCATCACTCGGGATCATCACCTGGCGCTTCGACATGTGCGGCACATGGGCGTAGCCGTAAAGGGCAATCCGGTCGGGCCCAAGCGAAACCACCTGGGACAGCGTTTCGAGAAGACTCTCTCGCGACTGGTAGGGCAGTCCGTATAGCACATCAACGTTCAGGCTTTGCAGGCCAGACCTTCGAAGCTTGATCACGACATCGCGCGTGACCTCAAAGCTCTGCATCCGACCAATTGCCTTTTGGACACGTGGCGCGAAGTCTTGAACACCAACGCTCGCGCGGGCGAGATCGCGCTGGGCAAGCACCTCCAGAACCTCCGCAGGCGCCTCCGTGGGGTCTATCTCGACCGAGAACTCAAAGTCGTCAGTTGGCGGAAATCCAGTACTGATACAGTCCAGCAGGTCGGTAAGGAGCGCTGGGCTCAGGAGTGTCGGGGTCCCGCCGCCAAGGTGAAGACGCGCCATGGAGATCCCTTTTGGAAGAAGATCACGGGCGACCACACTGATTTCATGTCTTAAAACCTTGATGTACTGCTCTACGGGCGCGCGCGTTTGCGTGCCTTGCGTCCGGCACGCACAAAACCAACAGAGCCTCCGGCAGAACGGTATGTGAACATAAAGAGAGACAGGACGCTCCGAATTGACAGTCGACATCCACTCGGTTTGGAACCGAGCACCAACGCCATGCTCAAATCGGTTTGCGGGCGGATAGCTGGTATAGCGCGGAACCATCGCGTCAAATAGTCCGTACTCGCGCAGAACATTTGCGTGCCACATACGCACGTATTACGACTAACCCTGTTGGAGGACTTTGACGTAGATCAATTCAATGACCGTTGTCTTCAATGAACGCGAGAGCTGTGCGGCTTGCCCGATCCGACATCGCGCCGTTTGCGCGCGATGCGATACCGACGAACTTGCACTCTTGGAAGCCATCAAGACGTATACCACCTACAGCGCTGGACAGGCGATCATTTGGCGCGGCGACGAACTTGTGTACTGCTCGTCGGTCGTCAATGGGATTGCCGCGCTTTCGCGCACCCTTGAGGACGGCAGAACTCAGATGGTCGGGCTGCTGCTGCCGTCTGATTTCATTGGGCGCCCGGGCCGTGAGCACGTTGATTTCGATGTCACGGCGGTGACGGACCTGACGCTTTGCCGCTTCGAGCGCCGCGCCTTTGAAAAGCTGATCGAGCAGGTCCCCCACATTTCGCACCGGATCATGGAGATGGCCTTAGATGAGCTGAACGCGGCGCGCGAATGGATGGTGCTCCTCGGCCGGAAGACGGCCCGCGAGAAAATCGCCACGTTCATCGAGATGATTGTCAGACGCGACAGCGTTCCACTGCAGACAAATAGCCACCACGTGCTTCCTTTGACGCGCGAGGAGATCGCCAACCTATTGGGCCTGACCCTTGAAACGGTGAGCCGCCAGCTATCGGCGATGAAGAGGGACGGAATCATTTCATTCTCGGACCGTCGTAGTTTCTCGGTGACCGACTTTGACGCACTTTATCGCGCCACCGGGGACGACTCGGACGGTGGAATGATCGTCTAGTTTCGCTGATCTTCCTTTTTTGGGTTTCAGCACTCTCTGATACCGCTTGCGGAAGGGGCATTGAGAGGGTCGTGTTTTTGCCGCCATGCCGTCGACCAGCGGAAGCCTGGATAGGCCCTCGCCCCTTTTGATGAGGCGTATTTAATCCGAAATAGCGCCCGCGCCCTTGCCCAGGCTGGCGGAGTAGTCTTGCGGATTGCGTGTTTCGCTCTCCAAAGTGGCAAGCGGCCATTTCTGCCTACTAATCGTGCAGAGTTCTTGACTTGGATCAAGGATGCGCCATCGCGGCTGACTTAATCAAGGACCGCGAGCGGACGGTCGACCGTCGGACTCGCTGTCTTTTGAGGGAGCCAGTCAATGGACGCATTCAAGATTGGGGCACTTGGACTTATCGCGCTGATTGCGGCCTATGCTGCCGACCAAGGCAACGACTTGGCGTTCCGAATTCACGGGCTTCTCGTGATGATCATTGCAGGTGGGCTTGCCGTGTGGTCGATCAAGAGGGTCGGAGATCCGCGCCCGGTTCGCTCGAGTGATGATTACAATGATGATGTCGTTCGTGCGGGGGTAATCGCGACCGCGTTTTGGGGAGTCGCGGGCTTGGCCGTGGGCGTGATTATCGCTCTTCAGCTGACCTTTCCGGTCCTCAACATCGAATGGGCGCAGCCCTTCGCCAATTTTGGCCGTTTGCGTCCGCTTCACACATCGGCTGTGATCTTCGCATTTGGCGGCAATGCCCTGATCGCCTCGTCCATCTACATTGTGCAGCGCACGAGCCGGACAAGGCTCTTTGGCGGCA
>JBCCKB010000123.1:0-9167 GCA_039027595.1 Pseudomonadota bacterium
CGCGCTTTCGCCCACCATGGAGGAAGGAACGCTCGCCAAGTGGCTGGTAAAGGAGGGCGACGATGTGTCGTCGGGCGACCTGCTGGCGGAGATCGAGACCGACAAGGCGACGATGGAGTTCGAAGCCGTGGACGAGGGGAAGATCGGCAAGATCCTGGTCGCCGAAGGCACCGAAGGTGTAAAGGTCAACACGCCCATCGCCGTCATGCTAGGCGACGGCGAAAGCGCTGCCGATATCGGCGCGGCAGCACCCCCACAGGCTCCGGCAGCGCCCGAGGCGCCTGCCGCGGCCGCGGAGCCGGCTCCCGCAGGGAGCTCCGACAAGGCCGCCCCCCCGGCCCCTCGGGCGGCATCCGGTGACCGCATCTTTGGAACTCCGCTTGCGTGTCGGATCGCCGCGGAGAAGGGCCTCGATCTCGCGCGGATCAAGGGATCGGGGCCGCACGGCCGAATCATCAAAGCCGATGTGGAAGACGCCAAGCCGGCCCCGTCCGAGGCATCCGCTCCCGCCGCCACGGTCGCGCCCGTCGCAGCCGCTGCGGCTCCCACGGGGCCCAGCACGGAGACTATTCTCAAGATGTATGCGGGGCGCGACTTCGAGGAGGTCACGTTGGATGGTATGCGCAAGACCATCGCCGCGCGCCTCACCGAGGCAAAACAGACGATCCCGCATTTCTATCTCCGCCGTGACATTGGCCTCGACGCCCTACTCGCCTTCCGTGGACAGCTCAATAAACAGCTCGAAGCCCGCGGTGTGAAGCTCTCGGTCAATGACTTCATCATCAAAGCCTGCGCGCTCGCTCTCCAGTCGGTCCCCGACGCCAATGCGGTCTGGGCGGGTGACCGTGTCCTCAAGCTCAAACCCTCGGACGTGGCGGTCGCCGTCGCAATCGAAGGCGGTCTCTTTACGCCCGTGCTCAAGGACGCGGAGATGAAGTCACTCTCCGCGCTTTCAAACGAAATGAAGGACCTTGCCTCCCGCGCGCGCGACCGCAAGCTTGCGCCGCACGAGTACCAGGGCGGGAGCTTCGCGATCTCGAACCTCGGAATGTTCGGGATCGACAATTTCGACGCGGTGATCAACCCGCCCCATGCGGCGATCCTCGCGGTCGGAGCGGGGGTAAAGAAACCCGTGGTGGGCGCCGATGGCGACCTTGCGGTGGCCACGGTCATGTCGGTCACGCTGTCGGTTGACCACCGGGTGATCGATGGCGCCCTGGGGGCGAAACTCCTTGATGCGATCAAGTCAGAGCTCGAGAACCCGGTTGCGATGCTCGCCTGATCCAGCCCGAAGCCAATGGAGCGGGGTCGCGCGTGTCACGGCCGCCGCGCGGCCCGCCGCCCCTGAGAGCAACGGCCCGCTAGGCAAAGTCGCGATCGAAGGAGCTAGGCGGGTACCTCGAAATGGTTACCCGGCGTCGACTTCATGATCGCGACTTCGTCTTCGGTCATGACCTCTTCCACATCATCAAAGAGCGGCGTTGAGAGATAGCGTTCACCGGTATCGGGCAGCATTGTCAGGATCTTGGACCCTTTCGGCGCGGTTTCGGCGACTTTCATCGCAATGGCGAAGGTGGATCCCCCCGAGATCCCAGTAAAGATCCCCTCCTCCGCCGCGAGCCGTTTCGACCAGGCGATGCCATCGGCGCCGGCAACGGGGATCAGCTCGTCGTGAAAGCCTTTGTCGAGGCCTTCTTGCAGCACATAGGGAATGATATCCGGCGTCCATCCCTGGATTGGGTGTGGTTCCCACGCCGGATGGCCACCTGCCGGTGTGTGATCGGCGTTACGAGCCTGGGGCGTGCCCGAGCCCACAAGCGCCGCGTTTGCTGGCTCCGTCAGGATAATCTTGGTGTCGGGCCATTCCTTACGTAACACCCGGCCGATCCCCGTAAATGTCCCACCTGTCCCATAACCCGTGACGAAGTAGTCTGGGCGCGCCTCCCCGAAATCGCCCAGGATCTCGCGCGCCGTCGTGTGTTCATGGATGTCGGCGTTCGCCTCCGTCTCGAACTGAGCCGCGTTGAACCATCCATGCTCGGCCACAAGCTCGCGCAGCTTCTCCATCATCCCATAGGCTTTCTTGGCTCGGGGCGTCAGCACCACCTTCGCGCCGAAGAAGCGCATGAGCTTGCGGCGCTCGATGGAAAAGCTGTCGGCCATGATGCACACGAGCGGGTAGCCTTTCGCGGCGCAGACCATGGCCAGGCCTATGCCCGTGTTCCCGCTCGTGGCCTCCACCACGGTCTGTCCCGGTTTGAGGGCGCCCGAGCGTTCGGCGGCCTCGATAATCCCCAGCGCCAGCCGATCCTTGACCGAGGCGGCCGGGTTGAATGCCTCGGCCTTGACGTAGACCGACACGTGTTCCGGCGCGATCCGGTTGATGCGGATGACCGGCGTATCACCCACGGTTTCAAGAACAGAGTCGAAGAGCCGGCCGCGGCCGCTTGTTGTGCGAATACTCATGGAAAAGCCCCCTTCTGGCATGGTTGCGCGAAGCTTATCACGCGTGGTCCCCCTGGGCGACGCCTCAAGCGTATCGGAGGTGTTTCATTTCGGTAACCCTACATGTCAGCTGTCACTCGAAACCGGCGCGTCCCGCGGTCCACTGCTTCCGGGTCAAAGCATAGCAAACCATTCGAACCGGACCGCGGCCAATGTCAATCTCGGCCTCATGGGCGCGTGTCGCGCCGATCTTTTCGGTGGCCTTTTGCGAGCGGATGTTGTCCGGGCCGATATGGAACCAAACCGTGTCAACCGCCTCAAAGGCATGGCCCAGCATGAGCTCCTTCATTTCCGCATTGGCGCGGCCACCCCACAGCGCCCGGATCAAAAAGGTGAAGCCGATCGAGACCGAGCCTTGGATGTCGGGGGCGGGGTAGAAACGCGACACGCCAACAGCCCCTCCTGCCCGCCGCGCAGTTAAGGTGCCGCCTCCCGCCAAAAGGCCCTGAAAGTAGGGCCGCGCGACCTCAGCTTTGTATCGATCCGGTGAGGGATGCTGCGCCCAAATCCGGCGGTCCGACGCGGCAGCGACAAGCGCATCGATATCGCCTTCAATCAACGGAGCGAGTGAAAGCGTGGGACCCGCAAGCGTCGGGCCCGCGTCAAAGCCCTCAGGAAACCCGGTCGCCGCCGGTGGCATTCAAAAGTTGATCCATTGTTACGGATGGCTGTGAACAGCCCGCCTCGCCAACGATCGTGGCCGGGACGCCGGCCACGGTTGTCTTGCAAGGGACGTCTTCAAGCACCACCGAACCCGCCGCGACACGTGAGCAGTCACCCACCTTGATGTTGCCCAGCACCTTGGCGCCAGCGCCAATCAAAACACCGTCGCCGATCTTGGGATGCCGATCCTCTTCTTCCTTCCCCGTGCCGCCCAGCGTCACTGAATGGAGCATTGAGACATTGTCGCCGACAACGGCCGTCTCGCCGATGACGATCGAATGGGCATGGTCAATCATGATCCCTTGCCCGACCTTCGCGGCAGGGTGGATATCGACGCCAAACACCTCAGAGACACGCATCTGGAAGAAATACGCCATGTCTTCACGCCCTTGGGACCAAAGCCAATGGCCGATTCGGTAGCATTGCAACGCTTGGAAGCCCTTGAAGTAAAGAAGCGGCTGAATCATTCGATGGCAGGCTGGATCGCGATCAAAGGTCGCCACAATATCGGCGCGTGTCGCCTGGCTGATACCGGGCTCGGACACAAGCGCCTCGTCCGCAATTTCACGCAACAGTTGTTCAGACATTTCACCCGACGTTAATTTCAGCGAGACGCGATAGGAGAGCGCGCGCTCAAGCGTCGGATGGTGCAAGATCGAAGAGTGCACGAGCCCGCCTAGGACTGGTTCAGCCCGAACGGCCGCCTCGGCTTCCTCGCGAATCCGTGTCCAGATCGGATCAAACTCGGCGATGTTGCGGCGTGTTTCTGCCATGGTCTTTCCTCCGGCTTCGCCTCGTTCTACACCACCTAGAGAGTGCACGCCAAAGCTGAAACCCTATTGAGACAATATTTTGTGTGATCCCGCTCATCACAAATCCACGAGAACTCGGCTTTTGGAGATGCTGGCTGCACTGGACGCCTTCGAGGCCAGAGGCCAGGACGAACGGGCAACGGTCACACTTGACCAGCAATCCGTAGGGCGGCTGAGCCGCATGGACGCCCTTCAGCGCCAGGCTATGGCGCAAGCCGCGTCGCGCCGGTTTGAGGCAGAAAAACGCCGCATCGTGGCCGCCCTTGCCCGGCTCGACGGCGGAGAATACGGGTATTGCACTGAGTGTGGCGAGGAAATTGCATCCGCGCGACTTGAGGTCGATCCATGCGTTCCATCCTGCGTGTCCTGCGCGCGCGGGTGACATAGCAGGTCACCAAACCTCCAGTCGATCGCGCATATCAGGCACCTGGAGCCTATTTGCCCGTTCAAGGAGATGGCAGCCCGAGCTCCGCGAGATGGACCGCAAGCCGCACCACACCGCCGTCAAGGTCACCGCCCTCGCCGGTCAGCGTAAGCGCGGTGTCGGAATAGTAGGTGACGGGCTGTGCGGTTAGCCCCTTCAGCCAGGCGCCCGCCTCGAGCCCAACACCGCTGCCGTAGCGGTCGTCCGACACACCCGCGATCCCAAGGCGCCACGACGTTGCGGTGCCACCAATTGGGGACAAAACAAGCCCCGTAACCCCAAAAACCATGGCGTGTGAGGGAATGACCTGAGCCGTGTCCGAGCTTGTGCCGGTTCCCAGCACATGGTCGATCTCCAGGACGTGAAAGCTCATCGACGCCGCGTTCGCGGAAAGCGACCCCATGCCTCCGATCCAGTCATCACCGTCGTAACGCACCGGGCCACCTTCGTCCGCCACCCACGCGCGCCAGCCAAGCCTTGGGTCAACGAAGTCCCAACCGCCGCCAATGAAAAGTGCGAGCCGTCCCTCGGCTTCGGCCCACGCCCCGACGGCGCCGGTTGGAACCGCATAAACCGCGCCTTCGAGGGGTGTTGCGGGCGGCGCCATGACGGTCCGCGAGGCGAGTGTGAGCTGTGCCAGCGCGTCGAGCCGGATCAACGCCTCGTTCACGGTGACATGTTTCTGCGCCTGCGCGGCCTGTACCAGCGGCAGTCCGAAGTTTGTCGTGCTAGACATTGAACGTGATCCTTCCGAGGGGTCCAGGACCAAAGCGGTCCGAAAGCTGTGCGATCTCCACGTCGACAGGCCCAGAAACCCCGTCGGCCGCCTTTTCGGCAGCGCCGTAGGTCCATTGCGGCGCCTCGGTTGTGACTGCTCTGACCAGGACAGTCCCGACAAGCAGACGCAACACATACCGCTCGCGCTCCTCGCCTAAGGGGACGTCGAGGCCGAGCCATCCATCGCCATCGATCCGGGTCCGCCGAACCCAACGAAGTACCGTATCGCCGGCCCCGTCTGTCCGGGCCTTGAGATGAACCGGCGCGTAGGGTCTAAGCCCGATACCCGAGAATGCATGTGTCTGTTCGACATACGTGCTGTCACTTACCGGGCGGTTCCCGGGGCCGATCCGGTAGGTCCGCTCAAGGCCTCGCTCGGCGGCCTCGAGGCCGATCTGAACCACAGAGCCGCCAAGGGGCACCACCAGACTGCCCGGAGGCCAGCTCGGCGGCATCACACCGTCGGTGCCCGCCTGTCCACGCAGGCGCATTGAGAGTGCATAGGTGTTCGTTCCGACGAGCACGGCATCGCGGAATTGAAAGACCTCCCAATGGTCATCCACACCACTCCCGATCGCCACGCCGTTCGCGCCGTTCAAGAGCTCATTCTCGCTGACGCTATCGAACACCCCGTTCACGAGCTTGACCAGCAGCGCTGGGCCCCTGTCCCACCTCGAGGGTGCCGCCCAGTCAAGCGCAGTCTCTGTGATCCCGATCGCCGTCGGGCCGCTCACGCTTGTGTCGAGACCGAAACTCTCACCATCGCTTGATTTGTAAACCGCCGCCGAGCCCGGCCAAGGTGAGGCAGCCACCGCAATATGGGGAGCATGGGCCACTTCGTCGCCGCGAAGGAGCGGCAAATCAAGAAACACTGGATACACCGGCACTGGCGCGACAAAGGCTCCCATGTGCGGGCCGACCGCTTCGAGATCGGGCGAAGGCGCATAGATGTCGGCGTCCACACGCACGGCGGATGCAATCTGAAGTCCAGACTGCTCAATCCGGTCAATCCTGTAACGGACATCGCCGCCGTCTTCGTTGATGGTGACGACATCACCCACCGAGAGCGTTGTTCGAGACGGCGGCAACGAGAACCGGACGGAGTCACGCGCAACGCGCGCCTCCGCAAGCCAGCGCTCTGAAATTGCGCGCAGTTCGGCCTGAGTAAGAAGAAGTGGCAGATCAGTGGAGGTGACGGTGGTCACCGTCTCGTCGGGGAAGATAGCCTCGCCTGACCGCGCCTGATAGGAACCCTCGGCCTCAATCGCCCCAATTCTCACCCGGCCGACGGTTTCCGCTTCGGGGGCGCGGGTGCGCTCAATCGTGCCGGCGACTTCGGACGTCTCGACGAGATCATCTGTTCCAACACGCCCGGTCGGCCGCGCTGTTCGCGTCCGAAACACCAGCTGCCCCTGGCGCTCGATGACATCAAATCCGTAGGCCAGCATCAATGGCTGAAGGGCCTCGCGTCCGGTCTCCGTACCATCATTCGAGAACCCTCTCACCACCCCGTAGAGTTCAGATGTATCGATATCGGTAATCCCCGAAGCGGCACAAATCTCGGCCACCACAGATGCGAGCGCGCGCGAGGATGTACGCCCATTCAACCAATGCCCGCGACCATAGTTTCCGCCGTCGCTCCAGACATCGAGATTGTTGGGAAAGAACGGAAAGGGTCGCGCGTCCCAGGACCAGATGAAGATTCGATCCAGATCGATCATGCGTCCGCCATAAACACCCGAGACTGGGTTGTTCTGATCCTCACTCCAATAGCCGAGATGTGCGATCAAGAACTGGAGTTGGATCGCGTCGTCCCGGTTGCCGTTTGAGTAATGGGGAAGGCTCGATTCCGAGGATTTGGGATCATAGAACTTGTATGGCGCGTTCGCGCCCTTATCGACGGCCGGGCATCCGAGTTCGGTGAACCAAATTGGCTTCGACTGCGGGTTCCACGGAGAGGCCACGGGCGAGCGCACGCCGCCCAGTCGATTAAAGTGCAGAGAGCTCCACCAGCTTCGCAAATCCTTGAACCGGTAGATCCAAGGCTCCCCGTAGGCGCCGTCGGTGATTGGGGTTCGGGTTTGGGTTTGGGAATCGTCTTCGCTGGCGTAATACCAGTCGTAACCTTCGCCACCCTCAATATTCGCGCGAAGGTACTGGAGGTTGTGCGGTGCTCCCCACCCGATGTCGGCATGATCCTCACCATCACGCCAGTCACTAAGCGGGACGTAGTTGTCGATGCCAACAAAGTCGATGTTCGGATCCGCCCAAAGCGGGTCGAGGTGGAAATAGACGTCACCGGAGCCATCCTGCGGCTGGTAGCCGAAATACTCTGACCAGTCGGCCGCGTAGCCGATCTTTGTATTGGGCCCCAAGACAGAGCGAACGTCGGCGGCCAGGGAGCGCAGCGCCGCGACCGCTGGAAAGCTGGCGCTTTGGCCGCGGATTTGGGTCAGGCTTCGCATCTCCGAGCCAATACAAAAGGCGTCCACACCGCCGGCAGCCACGCATAGATGCGCATAATGCAAAATGAAGCGCCGGTATGAGCGCTCGGGCGGACCGCTATAGAACACCGTACCGCCCGAGATGCTGAAGTCACCTGGCGCTGCATCCCCAAAGAACGACGCGACTTCCGCCGCTGCGGCGGCTGTTCCATCGGGGCTGCCGGGCTGTCCGGGTGCGGCTGAAAGCGTTATCCTGCCGCGCCATGGCAGCGCTCGCTGCTCATCCTCTCCGTTCCAGGGATCGGGTAACCCGTTCCCCGCCATCTGCTCCATCAGGAGGAACGGGTAAAACATCGCAGAGCGCCCATCCTCCCGAAGCGCTTTGATCGCTTCAATAACCGAGCCGTCGGCGGGCGTGCCGCCGTAGACCGGCCGACTGTCGAGATGAGGGACAACCCCGGCTTCGCTGCGCGATAATCCGGAAACCCTCCAGGGCATCTCGACACCGTCGTAAAGGTCCTGATCGACCCTTGGCGTAACGGACGCCTCGCCGCAGCGCAGATCCGTTGCAAACCAAGAGACCACGAGTGACGTCGCCCTGTGATTTGGAAGCTCGGCCTTCATGGTTTCAACCGAAACCGCGCAGTCCGTCAGACCGGTTGGTGAGTTCACATTAACAGATGTGTTCTGCCCCGGTCCCTTTGAGACATGCACAGGAGTTGTCGCAAGCGAGTACTCGCCCGTGCCCGGGACAAGTGCGACGGCGCGGATTGCCCTGGACAAATCGGTGTCGCTGCTGGCTTGTCCCTGCTCTGGGCGGACTACTTCGAAATTGAATTGCGGCACCCGATTGCCATACGGCGCAAGCTCGAGATCCTCGATCACAACATAGGCCGTACCTCGAAAGGCCGGGACGTTTCCCGCGCCCTCGATTGCTTCGATTTTAGGGTCGGGTAACTGTAGCTGACTGCCCGAATAGACCCGGACGTTAAGATCGGACGGCGCGACTTCGTTGCCATCGGCCCAGATGCGGCCAACCCGGGAAATCTCACCGGCCCCAAGAGCGATCGCGAGGCTTACCGAGTAAGTATAGGTCTTGACCGTGGTCGTTCCGCCGCCGCCACCTCCCTTGCCGCCGGTGGACACTTGGTCTTGCTCGACGTTCTCAAGAAAGCGCGAGGCCCAAATCACCTGGCCCGGCACACGCATGCGTCCGTACGTCTCCGGGATCTGCCCTCCTTCGCTAGCGCCGGTGAGGCGAAACCGGTCCACTTGACCTTGCTCGACCACCTCGCTCCCGCCAAGCAACCGCTGACCAAAGATGCGCCGATCAATTGACTGACCGATTGTCGCCCCCAAAGCCCGGCCAATAAGCACCGAAGACAGACCAAGGACCCCGCCCCCGATAGAGGCACCCGCCGCGGCACCAACTGCGGATAAGACGATCGTAGCCATCAGGTGTCTCCGGGAAAACAGAAGGCGGCAACGACCCGCCGCCGCCAAGGATCCGAAAGGGCGCTTTCGACGACACCGTGGCGCGCA
>JBCCKB010000124.1:0-9151 GCA_039027595.1 Pseudomonadota bacterium
ATGGATCGGATGCGCTCCGCATGACGCCCTGCCGACATACCGAGCACAAGGCGCTTATCGCGCCGGTGCGTCGGGCGATGGTCGATTTCGAAGAGGCCAAGGTCAGGGCGGCGTTGGACGCAGCATGTGCGCCCGATGCGCTTTTTCGCCTGTGTTTTCCGTTTGGAGAGAGCACTGGGCCGGAGGCGTTTTACGAGCGCGCATACAGGAAGCTGCTCGAGGCTTGGCCGGATCTCGAGCGCCGCGACACCATTGTGATCGCAGGAACCGATGACTTTGGGGCGGATTGGGTCGGCTGTGGTGGGTACTACACCGGCGTCTTCACGGGGCCGTGGCTGGATATCCCGCCCACGGGGCACCAAGTGGCGATGCGGTTCCATGAGTTCTTCCGGATCGACAGTGGCCGCGTTGTGGAATTCCAAGCGCTTTGGGACATTCCTGAGGTAATGATCCAGGCGCGCGCCTGGCCGATGGCCCCAAGCCTCGGGCTCGAATGGCATGTGCCAGCGCCCGCGAGCCAAGACGGATTTGTGCCCGGGCCCCATGATGCGGCGAAAAGCGCAAAGAGCTGTCAGCACATCGTCGACATGCTCGCTCACCTCAAAAAATACCCCAGCCAGGGTGGGCCCGAGGTGATGGAGATGGCGCGTTTTTGGCATCCGCGGATGAACTGGTACGGGCCCTCAGGGATCGGAACGGGGCGGGGGTTTGCTGGGTTTCGGAACTGGCACCAGATCCCGTTTCTCAGCGCCATGCCCGACCGGGGGCAATATGTCGATGAAATCACCTACCATTTCTTTGGTGATGGGGATTACGTTGCCGTCACCGGTTGGCCCAACATGATCCAGACGCTCACGCATGGCGGATGGATGGGGATCGCGCCTTCTGGCAAGAGGATCACCATGCGGTCGTTGGATTTCTGGCGCCTGGAAGACGGCTTGATCCGTGAGAACTGGGTGCTTGTGGACCTTCTCGACGCCTATGACCAGCTCGGTGTCGACGTCTTTGCGCGTCTTCGGGAGTTCAACAAGGCGCGTAGCCTCGGCCCGCTTTCCTTGCCCGACGGGATGAGCGCATGAGCCCACCTCGAACCCCGTCCTTTCGGCTGGATGGCAAGCGCGCGCTTGTGACTGGGGCATCCTCGGGGATTGGCGAGGGCTGCGCGATCGCCTTGGCGGAAGCCGGGGCGCATGTGGTGTGTGCCGCGCGCCGGGCGGACCGCCTTGAGGCGTCGGTGACGTCGATCCAAGACGCCGGGTATTCGGCTGAGGCGCGCATCTTTGATCAGACGGATCTTGGGGCGCTGGAGGCGGCCCTGACCGAGCCGTTCGACGTGGTGGTGAATTCAGCCGGTTTGGCGCGGCATTCTCCGGCGTTGGAGACGGAACCCGAAGACTATGACGCAGTCATGGGGATCAACCTCAGAAGCGCGTATTTCTTGTCGGCACGTGCCGCGCGGGCGATGATCGCCGCAGAGAAGCCCGGTTCGATCATCCATGTCAGCAGCCAAATGGGTCATGTGGGCGGCATCGATCGCGCCGTCTATTGCGCCTCAAAACACGGGCTCGAGGGAATGGTGAAGGCGATGGCGATCGAATGGGGTCGGGCGCGTGTCCGGATCAACACCGTGTGTCCCACTTTCGTCAGAACGCCACTTACCCAACAGACCTTTGACAACCCCGAACGCCGAGCCTGGGTGGAAGAGAAGATTAAGCTTGGCCGTATCGGTGAGGTGGAGGACATCATGGGCGCGGTGGTCTATCTCGCTTCCGACGCCTCGGCGCTTGTCACGGGGTCAGCGATGATGATCGATGGCGGGTGGACCGCAGATTGACTATGTCAGCGGAACCCTCTTCGAGCCGCGCGTGGTCGCTCCGCCGATTTCGGGACATGCGCCGTGGCTGAGCAGAAGGTGACCTCAATCGATGTCGCGGAGCGCGCGGGCGTCAGCCAGTCAGCAGTGAGCCGCTGCTTCACGCCCGGTGCATCGGTCTCGAAGAAAACCGCCGACAAGGTTCGCAAGGCGGCGCGGGAACTGGGCTACCGACCTAATGTCCTAGCGCGCGCGATGGTCTCTGGAAAGAGCCGGATTATAGGTCTCGTCGTGGCGTATTTGGAGAATTACTTTTACCCAGAGGCGCTTGAGAAGCTCTCCAATGCGCTCCAGGAACAAGGCTACCATGTGCTTGTGTTCATGGCCTCCCAATCAGCGGAGAAGATCGACGATGTCGTCGGGGAAATCCTGGACTACCAGGTCGACGGGATCGTTATGGCATCCGTTGCCATGTCGTCCGACATAGGCGAGCGCTGCCAGCAGGCTGGTGTGCCCGTGGTTCTCTTTAACCGCGCGCAGGATGGCGACGGGATCAGTTCCGTGACCTCTGACAACCGCGCCGGTGGCCGCAAGATAGCGGAGTTTCTCGTGGCGGGGGGGCACGCGCGTTTTGGATATATTGGTGGGTGGGAACAGGCCTCGACACAGCGCGACCGGGAAGCAGGGTTCCGGGACGGACTTGCTGCGGCCGGGCATGTGCTTTTTGCGCGCGGGGTTGGTGACTATCGGGCAGAGCAGGCGCGGGTGGCGGCTCGGGCGATGTTTGATGCGCGTGAGCGACCCGATGCGGTCTTTGTGGCCAACGATCACATGGCCTTCGCGGTGATGGACGTGATCCGGTTCGAGCTTGGGCTTTCTGTACCCGGGGATATCTCAGTCGTTGGCTACGACGACGTGCCCCCTGCTGCATGGCCCGCCTATGATCTGACAACTCTCCGTCAGCGCACGAACCGGATGGTGGAGGAAACGGTGGCGGCCCTTCTCGACCAAATTGAGGCGCCTGGTGGAGCCAGGCCGCGTCGGGTGGCAATCGAAGGGCCCTTGATCGTCCGGGGGTCGGCGCGGTTGCCCGCAGGCATTGAAAGGGTAGGCAAATGAAGGGTTTCGAACGTAGGTTCAAGACGTTCCCAGACTATATCATTGGGATCACAAAAGAAATTTGGGAAGATCGCGGGATTGCGACGCTCGATAAGTACTACGCACCGGAGATCGTTGTGCGCTCTCCTGCCTCGGTGGTCGTCGGAAACAAAGATGTGATTGGCGCGACCATGGCGACGCTTGCGGAGTTTCCGGACCGTGAGCTCTTGGGGGAAGACGTGATTTGGTCAGGGACGCCGGAGGCAGGGATGCTGTCTTCGCACCGCATCATGTCCATGGCAACCCATGCGGGCGACGGCGCATATGGGCGGGCGACGGGGACGCGGCTGACCTATCGGATCCTCGCGGATTGCCATGCCAAGGACAACGTGATCGACGACGAATGGATCATTCGCGACCAAGGCGCCATCGTGCGGCAAATGGGCTGGGAGCCGCGGGACTACGCCGCGACACTTATCGAGAGCGAGGGTGGCCCCGGGAGCTGCGTAAAGCCGCTGTCCCCAAAGACCGATAGAAAAGGGCCCTACGCCGGCGCGGGAAATGACAATGCATGGGGCCGGCGCTATGGCGAGATCCTGACCCGGATTATGGGCGCCGACATGGCGGCGATCGAGACGGAATACGACCGTGCTGTCCAGGCGGAGTACCCTGGTGGCGTCACCGGTTACGGTTGGGCCGCGGTCGACCGGTTCTGGATGTCACTCCGGGCGGCCTTCCCGGGCGCAGAATTCACGATCCATCACCAGATCGGACAAGAGGAAAAACGCATGCCGCCCCGCGCGGCAATTCGCTGGAGCCTGTGGGGACGGCATGACGGCTGGGGGGCGTTCGGGGCGCCCACGGGAGCCGAGGTTTACGTCCTTGGGATCTCCCACGCGGAGTTTGGTCCCCGTGGTCTTCGGCGAGAGTATACACTGTTCGATGAAACGGCGATCTGGAAGCAGATCCTCTTGGGAGATGCGTGATGGAGAACTATGCGGACCTGATGTTCACCGAGGCCGTGGCGGGCCTTCAAGAGGCCGCGGGAAGCCGGGAACGATACCAAACGCTCTACCCGCATCGGACGACCGAGGTGCTGGGCGGACAGGAGCGAACCTTCATTGAGGCCCGACAGAGCTTTTACATCGCGAGCATTAACTCCGATGGCTGGCCCTATATCCAGCACCGGGGAGGACCGGCGGGCTTTCTGAAGGTGGTGGGCCCAACACGGGTCGCCTGCGCCGACTACAAGGGCAACCGACAATATATCACCCAAGGCAATCTTGCCACCGAGACCCGGGTCTCGGTGTTCTTGATGGATTATCTCAACAAGGCGCGGCTTAAGATGCAGGGGCATGCCAGGTTGACGCCGATCTCGGACGCCGATCCAGAGGTGGCGCGCGCCCTTGATCTTGCGCCGCCCGCAGAACGGGTCTTGGTTATTGATCTTGTCGCCATCGACTGGAATTGCCCGCAATTCATCCCCGATCTCTACCCGGCTGCCGTGGCACAAGACGCCGTGGCCCGCGCGACACGGGCGCTTTCGGAGGAAATCGCGGCTTTGAAACAGGAACTTCAACGGCGCGATGGGGCCTAAGCAGGAGCAATTGCGAATAGTCAGGGGGGAGGAGTGACGCCATGACGATTGAGACGACCCATGTGGGCAGCCTGCCACGGAGCCAGGAGGTGGTGGATTTCATCTTCGCGCGCGAGAGGGCGGAAGATTATGATGCGCAGGCATTCGATGCCTGTATGACCCGTGCGGTGTCCGAGACCGTGAAGCGCCAGGCCGATGCCGGGATCGATATCGTCTCCGATGGCGAGACCTCAAAGATCTCCTACGCAACCTACGTGAAAGACCGTTATACCGGCTTTGACGGAGACAGCCCCCGAAACGCGCCCGCGGATCTGAAGATGTTTCCGGGTTTTCTGAAGCGCATCGCCGAAAGCGGAGGCACGCCGCAATATGCGCGGCCGATGTGCGTGGGCGAGGTGCGTTCAAAAGGGCAGGGGGAACTTGAGAAGGACATTTCCAACCTCAAGGCGGCCATGGCCCAGCACGGCGTTGAGCGGGGTTTCATGAATGCTGCCTCGCCAGGTGTGATTTCGCTGTTCCTGCAGAACGACTTCTATTCGACGCGGGAGGCCTATCTCGCAGCCCTCGCCGATGCGATGAAGGCGGAGTACGAGACCATTGTGGGCGCGGGCTTGGACCTACAGCTCGATTGCCCAGACCTCGCGCTGTCGCGGCATATGCTCTTTAGCGATTTAAGCGACGCGGAGTTCGTCAAAATCGCCATGGCGCATGTAGAGGCGCTCAACCATGCGCTCTCCGACGTACCGCAGGACAATGTCAGGGTTCATATTTGCTGGGGCAATTACGAAGGGCCCCATTGCTGTGATATCGATATGGACACCGTGTTCGGAGTGCTGATGGGCACCAAGTCGCGATATGTGCTCTTCGAGACTTCAAACCCACGCCATGGGCATGAGTGGGTGGTGTTCCGCGACCGCAAAAAAGAGATTCCAGACGATAAGGTGCTGGTCCCGGGTGTTGTGGACACCACGACGAATTTTGTCGAGCATCCGGAACTTGTGGCCCAGCGGATCGACCGATTTGTTGACATCGTGGGTGCCGAGCGGGTGGTCGCGGGCTCGGATTGTGGCTTTGGCACCTTCGCGGGTTTCGGAGCCGTTGACCCAGACATTGCCTATGCAAAGCTGGCAACCCTAGCGGAGGGGGCGTCCCGCGTGGGATGACGCCCCTGGTCCTTGTCCCTGGCATGATGTGCGACGCGCGGCTTTTCGCTCCGCAGATTGCCGCCCTTTCCGGTGTTCTACCCATCTTCCTCGCGCCCATCGCCGCGCGTGCACGCGTCGAGGATCTGGCAGCCGACATTCTCGCGCGGGCACCGCCCGTCTTCTCGCTTGCCGGGCTTTCCATGGGGGGAATTGTGGCGATGGAGATCGTGCGGCAGGCGCCAAGCCGGGTGGAGCGGCTGGCGCTTTTGGATACAAACCCCTTGGCCGAGGCAGAGGCGGTAAAAGAGCGGCGGGGTCCGCAAATCAAGGCGGTGCGCCAAGGGCGGCTCGAGAGCGTCATGCGCGACGAGATGAAACCAAACTACTTAGCCGATGGAGAAGGTCGCGGGGCGATTCTTGATCTCTGCATGGACATGGCGCTGGGCCTTGGTCCGGAGGTCTTCATCCGGCAATCCTGCGCGCTCATGGGGCGCCCCGACCAGACCGCGACGCTTAGGGAGTGTGCGTTGCCCGCGCTGATCCTCTGCGGGCGTCACGACACGCTCTGTCCGATCGAGCGGCACGAGCTCATGGCGGGATTGATCCTGGGTTCGCGGCTTACCGTCATTGAGCGCGCCGGGCACCTACCGACATTGGAGCAGTCCGACGCGGTGAATGCGGAGTTCCGGCGGTGGTTGGATGTTTAGGTGCTCCGCCCTTGCCGCTGGACGTCACCCGCGCCCGATATAGGGCATGTTCGTCGCCATGACGGTGACGAACTGAACGTTCGCTTCGGGCGGAAGATTGGCCATGAGGAGCAGGGTGTCCGCGACGTTGCCCACGCCCATCACCGGTTCGGGCTTGATCGATCCATCGGCCTGAGGCACGCCGCCTCCCATCCTTGATGTCATATCCGACGCAGTATTGCCTATATCGATTTGGCCACAGGCGATGCCGTAGGGGCGACCATCCAGCGAGATCGAGCGCGTGAGACCGGTGATCGCGTGCTTCGAACTCGAGTAGGGCGCCGAGCCGGGGCGGGGGACGTAGGCCGAGATCGAGCCGTTGTTGATGATCCGACCGCCTTGGGGGTCTTGCGCGCGCATCACGTTGAACGCGCCCCGCGCACAAAGGAAAGCGCCCCAGAGGTTCACGTCCATCACCGTTCGAAAATCCTCTGGCGCAATGTCCCCAATCGGCGCCGAAGGCACATTGGTTCCGGCGTTGTTGAAGAGGACATCGAGCCGTCCGTGATTGGCCTGAACCTGGGCATAGAGGGCGTCAACGGCGCTGGCGTCGGTGACGTCGCAGGCGATGGCCTCGCCCCCGCCCATCTCCGCCACAGTTTCATCGAGCGCCGTTTGTCGCCGCCCTGTGACAATGACCTTGTAGCCACCCTCCGCCAGACGGATCGCGCAGGCCTTGCCGATCCCGCTACCGCCGCCCGTGACCAGTGCGATCTTTGCCATCCCATGCCTCCGATTAAACCATCTGTCTGGGTCTAGCGTGATTTCCCGGAGACCGGAACGTGTTTGCGCGCCCCAACTGCGCTGTCGCCTACGCGCGCAGCCTGAACGGGTACGCGCGGGTCGGCGCCAACGGCGTCGATGCTCCCTGACCTTACGATCTAGCCGGTAACACCTTCCCGGAACATGCTCCAAACCCAACCTGGTAGCCGTTGCCCATCGCGGCACCACGCAAGGTCAGCGTATCGCCGTCCTCGATGAAGGTCCGCGTCCCGCCGGCGATCTCGATTGCGTCCTTGCCGCCCCAGCTGAGCTCCAAGAGCGAACCGCGGTTCTCGCGCTCGGGGCCCGAGATCGTGCCCGAGCCCAAAAGGTCACCCACCCGCATCGGACAGCCCGAGGAGCTGTGATGTGCGAGTTGCTGGGCGGAGGAATAGTACATCTCGCGATAATTTGTCCGGGCGATGACGGTCTCCGTGCCCCCGTCAGCCGCGAGGCCCACCTCAAGCGCGATATCGTAGAGCATCGGCGCGGGCTCACCGAGGTAATCGAGGAGAGGCTTTTCGCGCTTGGGCGTGGAGACCCGGAAGGGCTCAAGCGCGGCCGCCGTCACGATCCAGGGGCTGATCGAGGTGGCGGTTGCCTTTGCCTGGAAGGGGCCGAGCGGCTGGTACTCCCAGGCTTGGATGTCCCGGGCGGACCAGTCATTCAAGAGGACGTAGCCAAAGATGTTCTCGAAGGCTTCGGCCACCGAGATCGGCCCGTCCGAGGCGCGGCCCACGATCGCGCCCATCTCGAGCTCAATATCGAACCGCCGCGAGGGCGCGAAGACCGGTGCCTCAAAGTCCGGGCCCTTGAGTTGCCCGTGGGGCCGGATGATGTCGGTCCCCGAGACCACCACCGAGGACGCCCGCCCGTTGTAGCCTATGGGAATATGGAGCCAGTTCGGCGGCAGCGCGTTTTCGGGCCCGCGGAACATCGTGCCCACATTGGTGGCGTGATGTCTGCCTGCGTAGAAATCGGTGTACTCGGAAACCCGGAATGGCATGTGGAGCGAGGCCTTGGCCATGGGCACTGAGTAGGTGATGATCTGGTCCTGCATGGCCTCGTCCGCACCTTCGGCGAGAAGCCCCATGAGCCCCGCGCGGTAGGCGGCCCAGGCCGTGGGCCCGAGCTCCATGAAGTCGTTCCAGTGGGGCGCGTCCAGCACATCTGCGTCCGAGTCGGCCCGGAGGATATCCGCCTCCTCGAGCCCCGTCGCGTCCACGATCCGGCCGCCGATCGCCACGCCGCAGCGGAGCTCGCCATCGCCCACCGAGAAGACGCCATAGGGCAGGTTATTGAGCGGGAAGTCGGTGTCGGGCGCGTTGGCGCTCTCGACCCAGGAACGTTTCAGATCGGTCATCTGGTCTCACTCGGCATCGGGCTGGTTTTCGGGGCGGGCGGCGTCGAAAGCCGGAAGGGCAAGGCAGCGCGCCTCGATCTCAGTCAGCCGCGCGAAAGGGGTGAGGTCAACACCCCAGCGATGGGCGTTGTAGAGCTGCGGGACGAGGCAGATGTCGGCGAGGCTTGGGGCGTCGCCGAAGGAGAAGGGCGTACCCTCTGCAATCGTCGCCTGGTAGGCCGCGAAGCCTTTTTCCATCCAGTGCACCATCCAGGCGATGCCCGCGTCCTGGCTGGCGCCGTGGGCGGATTTCAGATGCGCGACGGTGCCGGAATTGGTCACGGGCTGGACGTCCATGGCAATGATGTGGCTCGCCGCCAGAACCCGCGTGCGTTCCAGGGGATCGCTCGGCACGAACGAGGGCTCGGGGTGGGTCGCGTCGAGCCAGTCGATGATGGCGAGCGACTGGGTGAGAACCGTGCCGTCTGCAAGTTCCAGTGTCGGAACGAGATGCGACGGGTTGAGTGCGCCGTAGGTCTCGGACTTTTGGCCGCCCTCGACCAGGTGGATGGGCGCGGTATCCCAGGTGAGTCCCTTGAGACCGAGCGCGATCCGCACGCGGTAGGAGCAGGAGGACCGCCAATAGGA
>JBCCKB010000125.1:0-9115 GCA_039027595.1 Pseudomonadota bacterium
CGTCTTGATGGACGAACCGCTCGGTGCGCTCGATAAGCAGCTCCGCGAGCACATGCAGTTCGAGATCACCAACCTCGCCCACGAGCTTGGCATCACCACGGTTTATGTCACCCACGACCAGACCGAGGCACTGACCATGTCGGATCGTGTGGCGGTCTTCGACGATGGCGTGATCCAGCAGCTCGCCCCGCCGGATGAGCTTTACGAGAAGCCGCAGAACAGCTTCGTTGCCCAGTTCATCGGTGAGAACAACACGCTCACCGGCAAGGTCGAGACGATCACCGGTAACGGCTGTACGGTCCGGCTCGATGACGGGGAGATCATCGACGCGGTGCCGGTCAACGTCTCGGCCGAGGGCGACCGGACCCTCGTCTCGATTCGCCCCGAGCGCGTCGAGGTGAACCCAGAAGGTCTGGGTCCGGACGCCCACACGCTCGACGCCGAGGTCCTCGAGTTCATCTACATGGGCGACGTGTTCCGCACCCGGCTCCGGGTCGCGGGCAAGGACGATTTCATCATCAAGACCCGCAACAGGGCCGACCAGGTGCGGCTCGCGGCGGGCGAGAAGGTCAAGATCGGCTGGCTTCCCGAGGACTGCCGGGCGCTTGATGCATAGGGACTGTGAAAATCGCGCCGGATCTGACCCGGACCGGCGCGGAGTTAACTAGGGTAAAGGACAACAGGGAGACGAACATGAAAACCAAAGCAATCCTGATGGCATCGGCGGCATGCGCCATGGCGGGCTCGGCATTCGCCGACGATGCGATGTCGGATTCGATGACGCTTGTGAGCTGGGGCGGTGCCTACCAAGCCAGCCAGACCAATGCCTATTCAGAGCCGTACAAGGCGATGCACGAAGGCCTTGAGGTAGTTTGGGACGAAAGCTCGGCCGAGGCTGTCGCCAAGCTTCGTGCGATGAACGAAGCAGGCAACATTACCTGGGATCTCGTGGATGTAGTTGCCTCCGACGCGATCCGACTCTGCGATGAGGGACTTGCTCTCGAAATCGACCACGACGAAGTTCTTGCGCCAGCGCCCGATGGAACACCCGCATCTGAGGACTTCGGAGACCTCATCGTTTCGGACTGCTTCATTCCACAGATTGTGTACTCGACAACCTTTGGATACCGCACCGATCTCGTGGGCGACACGGCCCCCACGGAGATTTGCGCGGTCTTTGACACCGAAACCTATCCGGGTAAGCGCAGTCTGGAAAAGCGCCCGATTAACAACCTGGAATGGGCGCTCATTTGCGATGGCGTGGCGAAGGAAGATGTCTACGACGTTCTTGAAACCGATGAAGGTCAAGCCCAGGCATTCGCCAAGCTCGACACAATCAAGGACGATGTTATTTGGTGGTCCGCAGGCGCCGACACACCCCAGCTCCTGGCGGATGGTGAAGTGGTCATGGGCTCGACGTACAATGGTCGTCTGTTTTCCGTGATCGAAGAGCAGGATCAGCCAGTGGGCATGCTCTGGGACGCTCAGGTCTTTGACCTTGACGGTTGGATCATTCCCGCCGGTTTGCCAGAAGACCGCCTGGCACGTGTCCTCGACTTCGTAGAGTTCGCCACGGATACCCAACGACTCGCGGACCAGTCCAAGTTCATCTCCTACGGTCCGGCGCGCGCGTCTTCTGCGCCTCTGGTCGATAAGCACGCCGAGCTTGGCATAGATATGGCGCCGCATATGCCGACCGACCCTGAAAACGCCAAAAATACCTTCCTCTATAACTACGAATGGTGGGCGGACTACCGCGACGACCTCGACGCCAAGTTCCAGGCTTGGCTCGCACAATAAGTATGATGTCTGGGGCGGAGGCTCCGCCCCAGACTCACCCAGGGGGACGACCATGCCCAAGGGCTATATTATCGGCCATATAACTGTCCGAGATCATGAGGCATACAAGGAATACGTGACGCGTGACACGCCGATCCTCAAGGCTCTGGGTGGCGAGTTCATTATTCGAGGCGGGCAATCTGAGACGCCCGAGGGCCAAATCTTGGACAGGCATGTGGTCATCGAGTTCCCCTCTTACGAGGCGGCACTCAACGCGTACAACGACCCCGAGTACCAAGAGGTCGCCAAGATACGCCACGAGACTGCCGAGAGCGTGATCATCGTGGTCGAGGGGGTCTAGAGATGACCGATGCCGCCGCCGGACCGATTACCGATGCTCCAAGCGCCGAACCACAGGCCTCCGGCACCAAAGACGGGCAGATGCTTGCTGCCGACGGGACGCCTCTGAAGCGGTCGTTGGCGCGCGCGCTTAGGCGCGAAAAGCTCCGCGCGCTGGCACTTATCGCACCCCTCCTCATCTTTATCCTAGTCAGCTTCATCGCCCCAATCGCGGATATGCTGTTCCGTTCGGTCGAAAACCAGATCGTCGCTGATACGCTGCCGCGCACCGTAGACGCCCTCGAGGGCTGGGACTTTGAGTCGGGCGAAGCTCCCGGCGAAGACGTGTTTGCTGCGCTCTATACCGATCTCGCAGAAGCGGTGGAGATGAAGACACACACGCGCCTTGGCTCAAGACTAAACTACGAGACCACCGGCATCTCGTCGCTCTTTCGAAAGACGGGTCGCGGTGTGGGAAGGATGGACACAGACCTTACCACAGATCAGTTCATCGAGCTTGATCGCGCCTGGGAACATCCGGTGACTTGGGTCGCCATGATGGACAATGCCGAAATCCGTCCACTTCTTCCTGAAACCTCCTCGGCATGGACCTCATGGGAGCGAATGGTAGAGGCGAACGGGGATGCGTTGGCAGAGGAGGAACCGGAGGACTTCCTGTACACCGCACTACTCCGAGACCTCCTCGATGCCGACGCGGGCGCCATTGCCGAGGTCTCGGGGGACACGGATTTCCTGGTTAAGGCCGCCCATGCCGCTGCGCCGAGCTTTGACACCGTGAGCATCAAAGAGCAGTTCATCGAGATCGATGACGATTGGGCCGACGCGGAGGTCTGGGGTACGATCCTCGCGTTCTCGCCCACCTATACGTCGGGGTACTTTCTCGGGTCGGTCGACATGCAAATGACCCCATCGGGGGTCGCGGCGCAGCCCGATGACCAGCAAATCTACATTCTACTGTTCCAACGCACTCTCATCCTGTCTCTCACGATCATGGGAGCATGTATTCTCCTTGGGTACCCGATTTCCTTCCTGCTTGCCTCCCTGCCGCTTCGGAAATCGAACGTCCTGTTGATCCTGGTGCTTCTGCCGTTTTGGACCTCGCTTCTGGTGCGGACCTCGTCGTGGAAAGTCCTGCTTCAGCAGCAGGGGGTCATCAACGATGTTCTTGTCTGGATGGGGCTTGTGGCCGACGGAGACCGTCTGGTCATGATCAACAACCAGTTTGGGACCATTGTCGCGATGACCCACATCCTCTTGCCGTTCATGATCCTGCCCTTGTACTCGGTGATGAAGACCATTCCGCCAACCTATGTGCGCGCCGCTAAGAGTCTTGGGGCGACCAACTGGACAGCGTTTTGGCGGGTCTACTTTCCGCAATCTGTGCCGGGGATTGGCGCGGGCTGTATTCTCGTGTTCATCCTGTCAATCGGCTACTACATCACGCCTGAGCTGGTGGGCGGCACGACGGGAACCTTCATCTCCAACCGGATCGCCTACCACATATCCTCGTCGCTCAATTGGGGCCTTGCCGCCGCCTTGGGGACGATCCTACTCGTATTGGTTCTGGCGCTTTACTGGGTCTACGACCGGATCGTCGGTATCGACAACGTGAGCCTCGGGTAGCGCAATGAGCCTCGACGCCACGAGACATCAACCTGATCTGAAGACCTTCACCATCCCGGCGACCGCGCTTGTCGGCGGTTTCTTTGGACTTGTCCTGGGGACTTCCTTCGGCTCGGCGATCCTGGGTATCCTTGCGGGTCTTCTTGTCGGCGGGGCTACGGCTTACGTGCTGATCACGTATTTGCCCGAGAAAACCGGGCGCTGGGCCGCTGTCGCGGCCTTCGCGGTTGCTGGCCTTGCGATCGGTGGCGTAAAGGGCATGGCTGGTGGGTTAATTGTTGGAGGGGTCACAGGCTGGTTCGCCTACTGGATCGCTTCGGCGCGTTACCGCGACGGTGTTCCGATCTACGCCACTTCTGGCCAGGTCCTTTGGCACAACAGCTACCGTTTTATCTGCGGCGTGATCTTTTTCTTTTTGATCGCCCCAATCCTGGTCATTATCCCTTTGTCCTTTAACGCGCAGGACTTCTTCACCTTTACGCCAGAGATGCTCGCCTTTGATCCCGCAGGATACTCCCTTAAGCATTACCAGGATTTCTTCTCGAACCCAGACTGGCAGCAGGCCCTGCGTAACTCGGTCCGTATCGCTCCGGCCGCGACGCTTCTGTCGGTGACCTTGGGCACGCTCGCGGCCATCGGCCTGTCGCAGTCCCATGTTCCGTTTCGCCGTGCGATCATGGCTATTCTGATTTCGCCCATGATCGTTCCGTTGATTATCTCTGCGGCGGGAATGTACTTCTTCTACTCACGCCTTGGCTTGCAGGGCACCTATATCGGGGTCGTCCTGGCCCATGCCGCCCTCGGAATTCCCTTTGTCATTATCACGGTGACCGCGACGCTCGTGGGCTTTGATAAATCGCTAACGCGCGCGGCCGCGAACATGGGAGCGGGTCCCGTCAGGACCTTCTTCAAGATCCAAATGCCGCTCATTCTTCCGGGTGTTATCTCGGGCGGGCTCTTTGCCTTCATCACGTCGTTTGATGAGGTGGTCGTCGTGCTATTTGTTGGATCGGCTGGACAAAAGACGCTCCCTTGGCAGATGTTCACCGGGCTGCGCGAGCAGATCAGCCCGACGATCCTAGCCGTGGCAACGATCTTGGTGGCGATCTCGATTTTGCTTTTGACGACAGTGGAACTCCTCCGACGCCGCTCCGAGCGCCTGCGGGGCATGACACCGGGGTGAGCCCGAGGCTCCCGTTTACGCACGCGGAGTACCAAGCGCGCCTAGCGAAGACACGGGCTTCGATGTCTGCTCGGGGGCTCGACCTTCTGATCGTTTCGGACCCGTCCAATATGGGCTGGCTCACCGGATATGACGGCTGGTCATTCTACGTCCATCAATGTGTCGTTGTTCGCCATGACGGCGAGCCGGAGTGGTTTGGGCGTAATCAGGACGTCCAGGGAGCACTCCGTACTGTGTGGATGGCGCCTGAGCGGATCACGGGATACCCCGATGATTTTGTGCAATCAACCGCGCGCCATCCGATGGAGTACCTGGCCACCCGTTTGCCAAACTCGGGTACAATTGGCGTTGAGATGGACAATTACTGGTTTTCAGCCAAGGCGTTTTCGGCCTTGGTGGCGGGCAGACCCAACGCCAGGTTTGAGGACGCAACCGGGCTTGTGAATTGGCAGCGCGCGGTGAAGTCCGAGGCGGAGTTGGCCTACATGCAAAAAGCAGCGCGGCTCGTCGAAAGGATGCAAGCGCGCATTCTCGAGGTCGCCTCGCCTGGGGTACGAAAGTGCGATCTCGTAGCCGAGATTTATGACGCGGGGTTAAGGTGGTCTGATAACATTGGCGCGGGCGGCGACTACCCTGCGATCGTACCGCTTCTTCCATCGGGAACGGATGCGGCGGCGCCGCACTTAACTTGGGACGATCAACCCTTGAAAGCCGGTGAAGGGACGTTTTTTGAGATTGCAGGTGTCTGCCGCCGCTACCACTGTCCTTTGTCCAGAACGCTCTTTCTCGGGACCCCTCCGCCAGCGATGCGCGACGCTGAAAACGCCGTGCTTGAGGGGATGGAAGCTGGGCTGGAAGTCGCTCGGGCCGGGAACCTGTGCGAGGATATTGCGCTGGCGTTCTTCAGAGTTCTGGCGCGCTACGGGATCAAAAAGGACAACAGGACGGGCTATTCGATCGGTCTCTCCTACCCGCCGGATTGGGGTGAGCGCACTATGTCGCTGCGCCCGGGCGACCGAACGGTGCTTGAGCCGGGCATGACCTTTCACTTCATGACGGGGTTGTGGATGGCGGATTGGGGCCTTGAGATCACCGAGACCATCGTCATCACCGATCGAGAGCCCCGCTGTCTCGCCAATGTTCCCAGAGAGCTCTTCGTCAAGTCCTAGCCACGCTTCCAAGGGGCCACGTTTCCACCTGTCAAAGGATATGAGTGCGCTTCAGGTCTTGCTCGCCGCAAGGCTTAGAGCCCATGGCTTTGATCATAGGAGTTGCGCGCTGGCGCGATCCACCCTTCGAGTGCGCCTTTGGGTGCTTCGAATACTTCGACTAGGAGCGGAAAGCAGGACGCTGCATCACTAGAGTGGCTTGCCGAGCAATCGCCACCCGGACAGGCGGACAAGGCACCCAGAAGATCGATTTCAGCAAAAAACTCAAGGTAGTCACCGGGACGCACCGGGGAAGCCTTCATGAAGTACTGCCCTGTATCGCGCGTAAACCCAGTGCACATGAAGACGTTAAGGACGTCATGGACGTTCATCTCCGCCTCGGCGGGTGGCATCCCCGTTTCCGCAACAAGCGCCCGCGTGAGGTTCGAATGGCAACAATAGTGATAGGCGCCCCCTGAGAGGAGCCTGTGGGTATAGGGATCGCATCGCGTGCCAATCACGTCATGGATCCCTCCCCCAAAAGCATCGAGCCCGTACCACTCAAGCGTATCCGCGACGATCGTGGCCATGGGTCTCAGATGAGGTAGGCAGGACCAAAGCCTGTCGCCCGTGCTGACATGGGTGCCGTGAAGTGCCCGCGTCTTTCCGGAGAAGAACCGCTCCGAGAGATCGTCCTCGGACCATAGGTTCAGATCCCCCACTTGAGGTCCCTCAATCGAGGTGATCCGGAAAAACCCGCCCGCTGGAACCCGGATGGCCCGTCCCTCTCGCGGCGGCACGGTGACCTCGCCAGTCTTTCGAGCCAATGCCCGTGCCGCGGCGTACAGCGGAAGATCCGGCGCCGGCAGCGTCTCGGGCGGATAGCAGATGACCGGCTCAACGGCTCGACGCGCCGCGGCATCGGCAGGAGCGTCACCCCTCAAGGCTTTTGGCATAGTCCCTCGCAAAGCTTCGGTAGCCTAGGGCCGTCACTTTCAGATACGCGTCCATGTCCCGATGAAGCTCGGGCAACCTATGAAACGGAACACCTGGATAGATGTGATGCTCGGTGTGATAGGGCATGTTCCAGCCCACAAAGCGGACGACTGAGTTTGTGAAGACCGTGCGTGTGTTCCGGAACATGTCATCCACATGGTCGCAGCCCCCATGTTCAGCCAAGAGGTAGAGTCGCAATACCGGAAACCCGAATGCAAGCGGCAGAATCCAGACAAAAAACAGCTCCGGCCAAATCAATCCGAGCCAAAGCGCAGCCCCGTAGCCCGACACCATGATCCGTGCTTCACGCGCGACTTGGGGCCGCCGCGCGGCCGCGACAAATGGATCTGCGACATTGTTGGTCGCGAGGAGCGCCAAGAGCCGAAACTTGTCGCGCCAATAGTTCAGTGCACCCAAATGCCAAACAAGCGCGCGCCATGTCTTGGGTTTTGGCTCGGCCAGTTCGGGGTCGTGCTCAGGGTCATTGGTATGGCGGTGATGGGCGAAATGGAACGCCCGGAACCACAGAAACGGCTGAAAAATGAGAAACCCTGCCCCATGGCCCACCGCTTCGTTCAGCCAAGGCGTTTCGAACGGTGTTTTATGGGTGCACTCGTGCTGAAGCGTGAAAAGAAAAGCGATCAGAATTCCCTGAGGCAGCATGAGGAGAGGCCAGCCGGGGACGCCAAGGGCGATCAGGGCCCCAAGCCCCAGGATCAAACCCAGATGTCCCGCGAGATGCCAAAGACCGGCGACGTCGGAGCGCTGCGTTAAGTAGACCCTCGTCTTGGGATCAAGCGCGGCCAGATACTGACGGTGATCTATGGGCGTATCCATCCCATGGACCTTGGCGCGAAGACGAGGTCCTTTGCAATGGCCGCGGCACCTGCTTTAGCTGGCACTGACCTAACCCTGGAGACCCCCATGGCCTTTGCCCCCTCGGATGCCCGCTACGACGCCATGCCATACCGCGCTAGCGGACGCTCGGGGCTCAAGCTCCCGGCGATCTCGCTGGGGCTCTGGCATAATTTTGGCGGAGATACCGAACACAGCCGAAAGCGGGCCATCTGCCAGGCCGCTTTTGACTGTGGCATCACCCATTTCGACCTTGCCAACAACTACGGGCCCCCGCCAGGCAGCGCAGAAGATGCGTTCGGCGAGATTCTGAGAACAGACTTCCGGGGGTATCGCGACGAACTCATCATCTCATCAAAGGCTGGCTATCGAATGTGGCCAGGACCCTACGGCGAATTCGGCAGCCGGAAATACCTGATCTCCTCGTGCGACGCCTCGCTCAAACGAATGGGTCTGGACTATGTCGATATCTTTTACTCGCATCGCTTCGATCCCAATACACCGCTCGAAGAAACCATGGGCGCCCTTGATCAGATTGTCCGCTCGGGCAAGGCGCTCTACGCGGGAATCAGCTCCTATAACACGCGGCGCACCCAAGAAGCCGTGTCTATTCTCAAGGATCTTGGCACGCCCTGCCTAATCCATCAGCCAAGCTACAACATGCTGAACCGTTGGGTCGAACGCGACGGGCTGCTCGATACCCTTGATGACCTGGGCGTGGGATCCATCGCCTTCACCCCGCTCGCCCAAGGGATCCTTACCTCGAAGTATCTTGACGGCGTCCCCCGAGAAAGCCGTGCCAACCAAGGAAAGTCCCTCGATTCAGGACTGATCACCCCGGAGATGATCGAAAAACTGAACCGCTTGAGCGAAATTGCGAGCGCGCGCGGTCAAAGCCTGGCTCAGATGGCGATTGCGTGGGTTCTCCGCGATGGCCGGGTGACCACAGCGCTTATCGGCGCTTCGCGCCCCGAGCAGGTCGTCGAGTGTGCGGCGGCGACGCAAAACCTCGAATTCACGGGTTCCGAACTCGCGGAGATTGACGCGGCCTCCGGCGATGCGGGCTTGAACCTATGGGCCCGCTCCTCGGAGGAGGTCTAGGCTTCACCTCTTTTAAAATATCCCGGGGGAGCCGGCCGAAAGGGCGGCGGGGGCAGCGCCCCTACTCGCC
>JBCCKB010000126.1:0-9082 GCA_039027595.1 Pseudomonadota bacterium
CCCCGTACCACCCCCTATGGGTGGGCGCTCTGCAGGGGTGTGTCAATCGCGCACGGAGCTCCAAGGAAGATGGACACGCTGCCGGTGGCTCCCCAAGGTGGCCCCGGGGCAGCGCATAAGGCGGGCGGAAATGACGCGCATGGATATTGAGCGGACGGTGCTTGGCGAGGGGCTTAGCATAACGCGGATCCTCACTGGTCTCTGGCAGGTGGCCGATATCGAGAAGGACGGTCACACGATTGACCCCGAAACCGGAGCGGACGCGCTAGAGGCCTATGTGAACGCGGGCTTCGACACGTTTGACATGGCCGATCACTATGGGAGCGCCGAAATCATCGCAGGCCGGCTGCTGGACCGGGTGAGGGACGACAGACGCCCGGTCGTCTGCACGAAATGGTGCCCGCCCCCGGGGCCGATGAGCGACGACACCGTGCGCGCCGGGGTCGCGGAGCGGCTTCGGAGGCTTGGCGCCGAGCGGGTTGATCTGCTCCAGTTCCACTGGTGGCGCTTCGATCACCCTGCCTGGCTTGACGCCCTTCACGGCTTGGCGCGCCTGCGCGACGAGGGGCTGATTGCCGAGCTTGGCGTGACCAATTTCGACGCCGCCCATCTTCAACTGGCACTTTCGGACGGCATCCCGATCGCCAGCAACCAAGTGGCTTTTTCACTCATCGACCGCCGCGCAAGCGGGCCGTTGTCCGAGGTGGCGTCCCGCTGGGGAGTGGGACTATTGGCCTATGGGACCCTGGGCGGGGGCTTCTTGTCGGAGCGCTGGTTGCATGCAGAGGATCCGACCGCCCTTAGCGACTGGAGCAAGATGAAGTACCGCCGCTTCATCGAGGCCGCCGGAGGATGGCCTGCCTTCCAGGCGGTGCTGTGCGCCGCCGCCGAGGTGGCTGCGCGCCATGGCGTCTCGATTTCCAATGTGGCGAGTCGTTGGGTGCTGGAACAGCCACGGGTCGCCGGCGTCATCATCGGGGCGAGGCTGGGCGAGGCCAACCATTCGGCCTCAAACGCGCGGCTCTTCGACTTCGCACTCGACAAGGACGACCACGCATGCCTCGACGAGGCTTTTGCGCGCACCAAAATGGTTCCCGGCGATTGTGGCGACGAATACCGCAAGCCCCCGTTTCTCACCGCGTCCGGCGATCTGAGCCACCACCTGGACGCGCCGTTGGCCGGAGCGAAAGCCTCGCAGACGCCACATCGCTCGAACGGCGCGCGCGTCCTCTCGGGGACCTATTGGGAAGACGCCGCGGGTTACTGCCGCGCTCAACGAATTGGCGACCGCATTCTGGTGTCGGGAACCACGGCGACGAGCGGTGCCGACCGGGTCGTTGCGCCAGGGGATGCAGGCGCGCAGGCGACCTATATCCTGGACAAGATCGCGAGCGCCCTGGCCGCATTGGGCGCCAGCCTCGAGGACGTGATCCGAACCAGGATCTACCTGATTGACCCTGCCGATGTGGACGCCGTCGCCGCCGCCCATGGCAGGGTGTTCGCGGAGATAAAACCGGCGAACACCCTTGTCGTGGTGGCCAAGCTCATAGGTGACTACGCCGTTGAAATCGAAGCCGAGGCGATGCTGCGCCTCAAACCAGAGGTCCGACAGGAGCAAGAGACCTGAGATCCGGCATCACCCAAGTCAGCTGGCCCGCTAGTCGAATCCCAAGGGGAAGCCTTTGGCGCCAACCTTGGCGCTTTCCCGCGTAACTCACGCGTCTTCGACCGTGACCACGCCTGGGAGCGACTTCAACGCGCCCTTGATTGCCGGGGTAATGGGGTATTTTCCGGGGAGCGCGATTTCCACCTCGCCGGGCAACTCGGCGGACAGTAGGCAAAAGCTGATGGGACCGCGTCCGCGCCGCGCGCTTTCGTTCTTTGTGCGCTCGAGCACCGAGGCCACGGACGCGGCCGCGCTGTCGGCGTCGATGAAGATGCGGAGCCCCGCCGGTTCGCCCTCCGCGGCCACCTCGTCGATGGGCATCACGCTCCGCGCCAGGAGCTTGACTTGTTCGGCTTCCATCGTCGCCTCGACATTCATCACCACCTTCGCGCCGGGCTCTAGGCTGTCCCGGGCGGCCTCGAGCGTATCGGAAAAAACCGTGATCTCGTAGAGGCCGGACGGATCCGAAAGCTGCACGAACGCAAACCGGTTGCCGCGTGCTGACTTGCGCTCTTGGCGGCCCGAGACGGTTCCGGCGATCTTGGCGTTCATGGCTGATGCGTGACCCAATTGCTCTTCAAGCGCCGCGTAGGTCAGCACGCCCTTGCTCTTTAGCGCCCCCATATAATCGTCGAGCGGGTGGCCCGAGAGGTAGAAGCCCACGCCCGCGTGCTCTTCGGACAGCCGTTCGGCGGGAAGCCAGTCCTCGACCGACGCGAGCCTCGGCTCGGGCAGGTCATCACCCGCCTCGCCGAAAAGGGAGACCTGCGCCGAGCCGCGCTGATCGTGGATTGCGGCCGAATAGCCGACAAGCGCGTCGAGCGACCGGAAGACCCGCGCGCGGTTCGGATCAAGCTGATCAAACGCCCCGGCACGGGCGAGCATTTCAAGGGGCCGCTTTCCGATCCGCTTCAGATCCACCCGGCGAGCAAAGTCGAAGAGCGTGACAAAGGGCTTCTCGCCCATGTCGGGGCCATCCGGGCCCGCGCGGCGCGCCTCGGTGATCAACCGCATCGCCTCGGCGCCGACATTCTTGAGCGCGCCCAGTCCATAGACGATTTTCCCGTCCGAGACGCTGAACTCCGCCTCCGAGCGGTTCACGCACGGTGGGACAATCTCGATCCCCAAGCCCCGCCGCACCTCCTCGGCGTAGACCGCGAGCTTGTCGGTCAGATGGATATCGCAGTTCATGACACCCGCCATGAACTCGACGGGATAGTTCGCCTTGAGCCATGCCGTCTGGTAGCTTACCACCGCATAGGCCGCCGCGTGGGACTTGTTGAAGCCGTAGTTGGCGAACTTGTCGAGGAGGTTCCAGACCTCCACCGCCTTGGCTTCGTCGACACCATTGGCCTTGGCGCCTCCGATGAACTTCGGGCGCTCGGCATCCATTGCGGCTTGGATCTTCTTGCCCATTGCCCGTCGCAACAGGTCGGCACCACCCAGCGTGTAGCCCGCCATCACCTGGGCGATCTCCATCACCTGCTCCTGGTAGACGATGATGCCTTGAGTCTCGTCGAGGATGTGGTCGATCAGCGGATGAATGGACTCCCGTGGCCGGAGCCCATTTTTGACCTCGCAGTATTTGGGAATATTCTCCATCGGGCCCGGCCGGTACAGCGCCACAAGCGCCACGATGTCCTCGATCGCGGTGGGCTTCATCCGGCGAAGCGCGTCCATCATGCCCGAGCTTTCAACCTGGAACACCGCCACCGTCTTGGCCGAGGCGTAAAGCTCATAGGATTTCTCGTCGTCGAGCGGGATCGCCCCGATATCGATCTCAACGCCGCGTGACTTCAGCAGATCGAGCGCGTTTTGGATCACAGTCAGGGTCTTCAGACCCAGAAAGTCGAATTTCACAAGCCCCGCCTGCTCGACCCATTTCATGTTGAATTGGGTGGCGGGCATATCCGAGCGCGGATCCTTGAAAAGCGGAACAAGCGCATCCAACGGCCGGTCACCGATTACCACGCCCGCGGCATGGGTCGACGCGTTTCTCAGGAGGCCTTCGAGCTTTTCTGCATAGTCAAAGAGCCTGCGTGCGGGGTTCACCTTACCCTCGCGGCGGTCCTGTTCGGTCTCGCGCGTCTCTTCTCGGAGCCGCTCTTCGGTGGCGAGTGCCTTGGTGATCGAGACTGGTTTCACGCCCTCAACGGGGATCATCTTGGCAAGCCGGTCGACCTGGCCATAGGGCATTTGCAACACCCGCCCCACATCCCGCACCGCGGCCTTCGACAAGAGCGCGCCAAAGGTGATGATCTGGCCCACCTTGTCACGCCCGTATTTGTCCTGGACGTAACCGATGACCTCCTCGCGGCGGTCCATGCAAAAATCGATGTCAAAGTCTGGCATCGAGACCCGCTCGGGGTTGAGAAACCGCTCGAACAGCAGCGAATAGCGCAGTGGATCGAGATCCGTGATCGTCAGCGCGTAGGCCACGAGGCTCCCCGCGCCCGAACCGCGTCCGGGACCCACGGGGATGCCCTCGCCCTTGGCCCATTTGATGAAGTCGGCCACGATCAGGAAGTAGCCCGGAAACCCCATCTGCTCGATGATCCCAAGCTCGAAATCAAGCCTGCTTTCGTATTCCTCGAGCGTAGCCGCGTGCGGGATCACTGCAAGCCTGTCGTTCAAGCCCTCACGCGCTTGGCGGCGGAGCTCATCGATCTCGTCCTCGGCAAAGCGCGGCAGGATCGGATCATGTTTCCGCGCGCCGTAGGCGCAGCGGCGGGCGATCTCAACAGTGTTCTCGATCGCTTCGGGCAGATCCGCAAACAGCGTGGCCATCTCGGCCTGGGACTTGAAACGGTGATCCGGGGTGCGTTTTCGACGTGGTTCTTGTTGATCGACATATGCACCTTCCGAAATGCACAAAAGCGCATCGTGGGGCTCGTACATCGCCGCGTCGGAGAAGTAGACGTCGTTCGTGGCCACGAGCGGCAGGCCCAAGGCATAGGCCATTTCCACATGACCCTGCTCGGTTGCAGCGCAGGCGTCATCTCCGGGGTGACGCTGAAGCTCCACGTATAGGCGGTCACCAAAGGCGCCGTATAGCTCCGTCAAGAGCGCTTCCGCCGCCGCGTTGCGCCCGGCCAGCAATAGTCGACCAATGGGCCCATCGGGCCCGCCCGTCAGACAGATCAGCCCGTCGCTATGGGTGCGCAGTTCCTCGCGGGTGATCTGCGGCAGATCGCGGTCTGCACCAAGATAGAGACACGTGTTGAGCCCAAGTAGGTTCCGATATCCGGTGTCGTTCTGCGCCAAAAGAACCACCGGCGCGGGTGCAGGCGCCCGTTTACCGGTTTCGGCAGCCTCATAGGCCAACGAAACCTGGCAGCCGACGATCGGTTGGACACCCGCGCCCATGGCCGCCACCGAGAACTCTAGCGCGGCGAACATGTTGTTGGTGTCGGTCACCGCGATCGCAGGCATGCCCGCCTCTCGGCAGAGCCCGGGAAGCGCCTTCAGACGCACGGCGCCCTCAAGCAAAGAGTATTCGGTGTGGGTGCGGAGATGGATGAATCGGGGCTCAGCGCTCATGCAACCACAGTATGTGGTGTTCGTCGCCGGGGAAATGGCCAATAGTTAGCTAGTTGGAAAACAATATTGACATCCCTGCGAAACTTCGAAAAGTTAGCTACATGACTAACCATCTCAATGCCTTCTTCGGCGCGCTTTCGGACCCGACCAGACGCGCCGTGATCGAACGGCTGGCGCAGGGTCCCGCCCCCGTGAGCGAGCTTCATGCCGTCCACGATATCGCGCTGCCGACATTCTTGAAGCACATCAAGGTGCTTGAGACAGCCGGGCTCGTGCGCAGCGAGAAATCGGGCCGGGTGCGCACGGTGCATATTGAAGCGGGCCCGCTCGCGGAGGCGGAAACCTGGCTCAAAAGCCAAAGACGGCACTGGGAGGCGCGGCTCGACAGGCTGGGCGTCCTGGCCGAGCGGATGTCACGCAACGAGAAAGGCCAAGACCAATGAGCAACGACACTTCAAGCTTTGATCTCGCCCGGGAGTTCCCGCTATCACCCGAAAAGCTCTGGACCTTGTTGACCGACGCGCGCCAGCGCGAGGCCTGGGGCGCGCCCGAGGAGGGCATGGAGTTACGCGTGGAGGTCGAAGACCTTCGCGAGGGCGGACTTGAGCGACACCGATGCGGCCCGGAGGACGCGCCTGAGTTTGTCGTGCATACAAGATGGTACCGCATTGATGCGCCCCGGCGCGCCGTCTTTTCCGAGACCGTGAGCGTGGGGGGCGAGGCCCTCGGGACGAGCCTTGTCACCTACGTATTGACTGGTCGCGACGGGGGCACCGCTCTGGGCGTCACCGTGGCGGTCTCGGCCTTTGGCGGCCCTGAAATGCTGGGTGAATTCAAAGCGGGATGGGAGGGAGGGCTCGCCAATCTGGAGCGCCTGGTCACGCGGACCCTGGCGGACACCGACGCAAGCTGACGCTAAATCCGCCTGATACTTAGGCGTCTGACGGATTTTCAATCAAGATCTGAAGCAGCTTCCAAGCCCGGCCCGGGCGCCGGACTTGCGTCCCACGGCCAGTCGCGCTTTGCTCGCTCCCTGGAGAGGGCGCTGGCCAAACGCCGCATCGGGCCAGTGCATATGCGGGCTAACCCCGCCGGAACGCATGCGGCGCCAGGCCAGGAATGCCCGAGATCCGCTTTCGATTGAACGGACGCGCCGTGACGCTCAAGGACCCACCGCCCACGCGGACACTCCTTGATTGCCTGCGCGAGGATGAGGGCCTGGTCGGCACCAAGGAGGGTTGCAACGAGGTAGATTGCGGCGCGTGCACGGTCATGGTCAGCGATCAAGATGGGGCCCGGGCGCTCAATGCCTGCATCCTTTTTCTGCCGCAACTTCGCGGCAAGGCGGTGCGCACGATCGAAGGGCTCGCCGCGCCGGATGGCCAGCTCCACCCCGTGCAGTCGGCGATGATCACGCACCATGGCAGCCAATGCGGGTTCTGCACGCCTGGGGTTGTCATGTCGCTGGCCGTTGCCCACCTCAACGGACGGTGTGACCACGACGATGTGTTGGCGGGCAATCTTTGCCGCTGCACCGGGTACGCACCCATTGTCCGGGCGGCCGAGGCCGTTCAGTCGGACCCTGTCCCCGAATGGATGATGGACGCGCCAGTGGAAAGTTCGGCTGTGTCCGACGCGATGTGCTTTATTCCCGAAACCGCGGATGCCCTAGCGGAGTGGTACGCCGCTCACCCCGATGGCACGTTGGTTGCGGGCGCCACGGATGTTGGCCTTTGGGTGACCAAGGGACTTCGGGACCTGGGGCCCATCGCGTTCCTGGGCCGATGCCGCGAGCTTTGCGAGATCACGGAGGACGCGGCCGCGCTCCATGTGGGCGCCGCTGTCCGCATGGAACCGTTCCGGATGCGGATCGCGCCGATTTACCCTTCTTATGGGGAGCTTGCCCGCCGCTATGGATCGGTGCAGGTCCGCGAGGCGGCCACGATCGGCGGCAACATCGCCAATGGCTCGCCGATTGGAGACAACCCACCGGCACTCATTGCATTAGGTGCCACGCTCACCCTTCGAAAAGGCCAGGCCAAACGCGAGATTGCCGTCGAGGACTTCTACATCGACTACGGCAAGCAAGACCGCGCGCCGGGCGAGTTCGTCGAGGCAATCAGCATCCCGACGCGGGTGGAGAATTTTCGCGCCTACAAGCTCTCGAAGCGCTTTGATCAGGATATCTCGGCGGTGTGCGGCGCATTCAGCCTGGCCTTGGACAAGGATGGATGCATCACAATGCCCCGGATGGCCTTTGGGGGCATGGCGGGCATCCCTCGACGGGCGCCGGCGGCAGAAGCCGCGCTTTGCGGCGAACCCATGGCTGCGAAGAGCTTCGAGCGCGCGGCCGAGGCGCTCAAGGATGACTTCGCCCCCCTTTCGGACATGCGCGGTTCGGCCGCGTATCGCATGGAGGCGGCCCAAAACATGCTCACGCGCTACCACCGTGATCTGATGGGTCAGCCCGTGAGCGTTTTGGAGGTCCGCCCATGAGCGTCGCCAAGCCCCTGGCCCACGACGCAGCGCGGCTGCATGTCACCGGTGGTGCGCGTTACATCGACGATGTCCCGGTCCCGGCCAATGCGCTCCATCTTGCCTTTGGGATATCTGATATTCCGCGCGGCACGGTCGATCGGCTTGACCTTGGCCCGGTGCGCGCGGCCGAGGATGTCGTGCTTGTTCTCGAAGCGGATGATCTTGAGAGGCCCGCCGATTGTTCGCCGTCCGCCCATGACGAGCCGCTCCTCGCCGAGGGAGAGGTCTTCTACGCGGGGCAGCCCCTCTTTCTTGTGGCGGCACGATCGCACCTCGCCGCCCGAAAGGCCGTGGAGCGCGCGGAGGTGCGCCTGTCCCAAAAGCCAGCAATCCTGACCATCGATCAGGCGCTCGAGGCGAATAGTCGCTTTGAGGAGGACGCGCGGATCTACGCCAAGGGCAACGCTAGACATGCGATCGCCGCGGCGCCGATCCGCATCGAGGGCCAGCTCGAGATCGGCGGGCAGGAGCATTTCTACCTCGAGGGTCAGGCAGCCCTCGCCCTGCCACAGGAAGGCGGCGACATGGTCGTTCATTCCTCGACCCAGCACCCGACCGAGATACAGCATAAGGTCGCCGATGCCCTTGGGCTGCCGATGAACGCGGTCCGGGTCGAGGTTCGACGGATGGGCGGCGGCTTTGGGGGCAAGGAGAGCCAGGGCAACGCGCTTGCCATTGCCTGCGCCCTTGTGGCGGCCCAAACCGGGCGGCCCGCCAAGATGCGCTACGACCGCGATGACGATTTCCGGATCACCGGCAAGCGCCACGATTTTCGGATTAGCTACCGCGTGGGCGTGGACCATGACGGCCGGATCCTGGGGATCGACTTTGTTCAATGCGCGCGCTGCGGCTGGGCGCAGGACCTTTCGATTCCGGTCGCGGACCGAGCGATGCTCCATGCCGACAACGCCTACCACCTGCCGCATGTGCGCATCGAAAGCCACCGTTTGAAGACCAACACACAGTCCGCCACGGCGTTCCGAGGATTTGGCGGCCCCCAGGGCATGGTCGGGATCGAGCGTGTGATGGACCACATCGCCCACCGCCTGGGGCGCGATCCTGTTGAGATCCGGCGGCGCAATTTCTATGCCGCACCAAGGCATGGGGGACGGTCGATCCCGCGATCGGCCCGAACGAGCCAATCCGAGGACCTCTCAAATCCCATCGGGGCACCGACACCCCAGACGACGCCGTACCACATGGAGGTGACGGACTTCATCCTGCACGAGATGACCGAGCGCCTTTTGGACACCTCGGACTACACCGCGCGTAAGGCGGCGATCGACGCTTGGAACGCCGAGAACCCGATCCTGAGGCGGGGGATCGCCTTCTCGCCGG
>JBCCKB010000127.1:0-9081 GCA_039027595.1 Pseudomonadota bacterium
GAGGCGTCCCGGGGAAGGATCATCCCTTGACCGCTCCTGCCGTCAGCCCGCTGACAATCTGGCGCTGAAACACCATCACGAGAAGAAAGAGGGGTGCGGTAATTGACACCGCAGCCGCCACCGCGACCACCTGATCAGTGGTGGTGGTCTCACGATTAAACATGCCCGCAATTGCCGGAACCATGGTCTGGTTCTGGGCGTCCAAGAGGAGCGATGTGACTAGGAAGTCATTGTATCCCAGAAGAAAACTGAAGAGCCCCGTGGTGATGACGCCTGGCCACATCACAGGCATGATCACACGGCGGAACGCCTGAAAGTGACTGCATCCGTCTACACGCGCCGCCTCGTCGAGCTCGGCTGGAATGTTCTGGAAGAACGAGCGCAGCATCCAGATCGTGAACGGCTGGTTGATCGCCACCAGAACCGCGATCACGGCAAAGGGCTTGCCGTAAAGCGTCGGAGCGTTGTCACCCAGGATCGGCGCCAACCACTCGGCGGAGTTGATGAAGACCGGCAGATACCCCGCGACCAGAACGGAATGGGGCAGTGCCCGGAAAATCAACGCGACGATCAGAATCCAGAACGCTAGGGTCGAGCCCGAGCGCGCAAGCCCGTAGCCCGCCAGAGTGCCCACGGTGAGCGACACCGCGACGACCCCGGCGGTGACGACGAGCGAGTTCTTAAAGTTGTTGGAGAACCCTCGGTCGACCCAAACCGTTTCATAATGCTCTGTCGTCAGCCCAATGATGTCGCGCCCGAGCGGCCCGAGTACAGGGTTCAACACCCCCGAGATCAGCGGCAGCAGCCCAAAGAACACCGCGATGAAGCCCACCGCGAGGACAACCGATCCGATGACCCAGCCGACCCATTGCGCGCCTCCCGGACTGTAGCTGCGCACCATGTTTGGGAGAGTACGGGCGCCAAGCCGGAAGGTTGCCCAAAGCACCAGCACACCAAGTGCCAGCTCTAGAACTGACACCCCATTGCCGCGCATGCGGGTCTCGGGTCCGAAAATCACATTGAGCGCGTTGCTGTCGAAGGCATCAAGCGGCGCCTTCACACTCATCATCGTAATCCAGAAGATCGGAAAGGCCGCGATCAGACACCAAACCGCGAGAAAGGTCGCGGAGGTGAGCCTTAGTCCAACGGATTGGCGGAGTGCTCTGCTGCTCATCTCAGTGCCCTCCCCGGTGGTCGCGCCAGGTGCGCTTCAACGGCGCGATCAGGAGGATCACAATGCCGATCATGGTGAGCATCGCGCTGGCGGAGGCACGACTGATCGAGCGGTTCCCGGCCTCGTCGGGCACGAGGAAGTCGTAGGTGAGCCACTGAAGCGAGATCACATAGCCTTGCGAGGAGAAGCCAACAACCTCCTCAAAGACACGGTAGCTATCCATCAGGTGGATCATCGAGATGAAGATGAGAAGCGGCATCAGATGCGGGATCACGACGTAGCGCATGCGCTGCCAGCGCGACGCCCCATCGATGACGGCACTCTCAAGGCTGTCCTGATTGACCGTCTGCAGACCCGCGTAAAGAATGATCGCGGCAAACGGTGCCACATGCCAGACGCGATAGGTCATCATTAGGACCTCGATCGTCCAGGCCTGGGCGAACAAGGCGATGTCGCGACCCGTATACCACTCCATGAACGCGGTCAGGATCCCGTCGCCCCGAAACAGCCAATTGATTGAAAGGGCACCGATCACCGGGGTGAGGATAAAGGGCAGGAGCGAGACGAAGATCACCGGGCCCTTCAAGGCTTTCGCGGCATTGTTGATCACCACAGCGATGGCCAGGCCGAGGACGAGAACCAAGGGCAGCGTGATGAGCGTGAAGGTCAGCGTGAACCGCAAGGCCTTCCAGAAATCGATCGACTGAAAGGCCCGCCAACTGCCGGACGAGATCGCGTTCCAGGCCTGCTCAAGCTCAAGAACATTGCGGTAGCTCTGAAGCCCCACATAGGTGGTTTGTTCAATGATATCACCGGCTTCATCGAGCTGGGGGATCGATTTTTCTTCGGTCACGCATGTCTGGGTCAGAAAGCCCGGGGTGCAGGTTTCGACCGTGACCGTTTCATAGATCGGCTGCGTCACGTAGAAGCTCTGGATAAACACACTGACAAGCGGAAACGCGATGAAAATCAGCATCATAAAGACCGACGGGCCAATGAACGCCGCGAATGTCTTAAAGTTCATGCCTCACCCAATCTGAATGCCCGCTGTGTCTTGGGAGGGCGTCGCGCGCCCTCCCGATGTCCCGTTTGGCCCTGCACAGCCCGTACACAGGCTGTACACGGGCCGTGCACCGATCTACTCGATGAGACCCGCTTCCTTGGCCGATGTGATATACGCGGCCTCCATATCGGCGAGCGTCGTCTCCGCGTCCTTGGCCCCGGTAAGGAAGTCCGCAACCCCGTTGCCAAGCACCGTATGCATGATCCCCATGGGGCCCGTGGACGGATAGGGCACCGCGCCGTTCTCGGCTGTGGCAGCCGCTCCGGCGGCGAGCGGGCCCACCTCGTATCCTGGGATCAGCCAGACCGCCGCATCGTTGTTCTCGGTGACCATATCGGTATCGATGCCTTCCATGGCCAGCTGGAATGCCGCCTCGGCCTCTTCGTCCGACATGTTTGTCGCCAGCACGATGCCGTCCCACCAAAGTGACGACGCGGGCCGGACCGAGCCCATGGGAGCCGACGCCATCTTGACCTTGCCGACAACTTGGCTCTCGGCCTCGTCATCCATTGCCGCCCCTCGGCTGGCCCAAAGGTTCGCGATCGCGATCTTGCCCTGCTGGAATTGCTGCTGGACGTAGGTGGAGTCTGAAACAAGATACTCAGGATCCATGAACTCGGTCATGGCCTTGAGTGTTTCGAGCGACTTGATTCCGGCCGCGTTGTTGATCGAGGGCATGTTGCCTTCGCCCACGAACTCGCCGCCTTCGCCGAGGAACATGTTCACGAATTCCTCGCCAAGGTTCCAGCCTGTCTTGAACGTACCGCCCAAGGGGTACTCGACGACGCCGGCCTCCTTGATCACGGCGGCGGCCGCCAAGACCTCGTCATAGGTGGTGGGCACCTCGATGCCGAGATCGGCAAGGATGTCTTCGCGGTACATCAGATGCTGGGTGTTGACCATCATCGCGATCGCCATGGTCTGGCCATCAACCTTGATCAGCTGGTTCGGGGTCAGGTTGCCGCCGAACTTTTCGACAAGATCGTCGAGCGGGCGGATCGTTCCGGCGTTCAGAAGAGGCACCATGGTTCCATTCGCCACGCCTCCAATTTGATAAAGCGACGGATCGGCCGCGAAGGCCTCGGGCTGCTTTTCGCGGAATTCCTGGTCGAGCGAAGCTTCGAAATTGCCGCATTCGGCCATGGCATCCGTCACGGCCTTCCAAGCTTCAAAGCCCGCGGAAAGCGACTTGATCGGAGTTGTGTTCTCGAAGGCGCAATCCGCCCAGGCGGCGCCCGAGGCCGCCAAAAGCGCGCCGGTCAGGAGCATCGTCTTGAGTTTCATGTCTGGTCTCCCTGTTATTGTTGGTCCGCCGTCGACGCCCGGACCGTTATCGTGCCCCAGGCGGGGCGTTGAGCCGGGGGTCACCCCCCGATACGCGCACCGCTTCCAGCTTCGAAGAGGTGGCAAATGCTGACAGGCGCGGAAATCGAGACCTCGTCATCGATCTTGGCCCGGAAGTTCTTATCGGCCTTTACGCTGACCAAGGCTCCGCCAATCCTGACCGAGATCATCGTGGCGTCCCCCAGAAGCTCAAGCGTGTAGATGGGCGCCGTGATGTGGCCTTGCGTCGCGATCTCAGCGTCCTCCGCCCGGAACCCAAGCGTCACGGGCCCGTCCGCCACTCCCACGCCCTCAATCCGGGTATGTTCCGCTTCGAAAACGCCCGATCGGACATGACCTTCGATAAGGTTCATCGCGGGTGAGCCGATGAAGCTTGCCACGAAGGTGTTTGCCGGATTGTCGTAAATCTCGGTCGGGCTGCCGACCTGTTGGACGACACCCTGCTTCATCACCACGACCCTATCAGCCAGCGTCATCGCCTCGATCTGATCATGTGTGACGTAGACCGTGGTCACCGCCAGTTCATGGCTCAGGTTCTTGATCTGCGCCCGCGTCGAAACCCTGAGCTTGGCATCGAGGTTCGACAGCGGCTCGTCCATCAGAAACACATTGGGTTCCCGGACAATGGCGCGCGCCAGGGCAACCCGTTGGCGCTGACCGCCCGAAAGCTCGGCGGGCTTGCGGTGAAGAAAATCGCGAAGCTCCACCATGTCGGCGGCCCGCATGACCTTGTCGTCATGGCTTTCGGGCTCGACCCCGCGGACCATCAACGGAAAGCGGATATTTTCGTAGACATTCATGTTCGGATAGAGCGCGTAGGACTGGAACACCATGGCCACGTCGCGATCCTTGGGTTCCAGATCGTTGACCACCTTGCCATCGATCAGAATGTCTCCCTCGGTGACCTCCTCGAGACCCGCGATCATCCGCATGGTCGTCGTCTTGCCGCAGCCCGATGGACCCAACAGCACGAGGAATTCCCGGTCCGCGATGGTGAGATCGAAATTATCGACACCCACGAACGCGCCCCAACGCTTGCCCACATTCCGCAACTGGATTTCGGCCATCCAACCCCCCGGTCAGGAAAACTAGCGTCTGCAGAATCATTTTTTGCATACGCTTGCAAAAATGGTAGACGCGAAACGCCGCCGATGGCAAGAGACTTAGCAAGCGGCTGACGGCGCCCACCGCCCATTCGACGAGAGCGTGCCTAAAATTCAGGAGGCTAGAGTGCGCTTTCAGACCGAAAAGGCGCGGGTGCGAGAGTTCTACGCGGCGCTCGACACGGCTGGTCCGGATGAGCTGGCGGGGACGATGGCGCGCTTTTGCCGCGACGACCTCCTCTGGCGGGGGTTCCACCCATTTGGAGAGATCACGGGACCGGAGGCGGTGGCGGCCCGGTTCTGGCGGCCGCTGCGGGAGAGCCTTGCGCCCCTTCAAAGACGCCTCGACATTTTCATGGCGGGCGTCAGCCGGGTCGATGGCGAGGAGAGCGTTTGGGTGTCGTCAACCGGCCACCTGATGGGGCTCTTCGACCACCCGTGGCTCGGAATACCCGCGACGGGGAAGATGGCATTTCTGCGCTACAGCGCGTTTCACCGCCTCGTGGATGGTAAAATCGCCGAGACAGCGATGTATTTCGATCTCCCGCATTTAATGATCCAAGCGGGGCTTTCGCCGTTTCCGCCCGCCACGGCGGCGCATCTTGTTCAGCCGGGCCCGATGACCCATGACGGGCTTTTGTTCGATGCGCAGCCCGAGGAGGCGGGCGCGCGCACGCTTACGCTGATCGAGGCGATGATCGCGGATCTCGGAAATTGGCAAGGTGGCCTGCCGATCGAGGAGGAGCTTGCCCGGACCTGGGCGGATGACATGATTTGGTGGGGTCCGGCGGGAATTGGAGCAACCTACACGATCGCGCGCTACGCGCGCCAGCACGCGGGTCCCTTCAGGGCGGCCTTCGCAGAGCGATCGGAGACACATCATTTGGCGCGAATTGCCGAGGGCCATTACGGCGGCTTTTTCGGCTGGCCAAACTTCACTGCGCGCCATGCGGGCGGGTTCATGGGAATGCCTGCCTCGAACACGCGGGGCGAGTTTCGGGTCATCGACATCTACCGCCGCCAAGGCGAGAAACTCGCCGAGAACTGGATTTTTATAGATCTCTTGCACTTCTGGGCCGGACAAGGCGTGGATATCCTCGCTCGCACGACCGAATTGGCGGGTCGCAAGCGGTGAGGCTGGCCCGATGATGCGTGGATCGACGGGGTGGGCAACGCGCGTCTAACTCGACATCCGCCAATGGCGGGCGCTGTCGCGGACGGATTATCGCTTAGAGAGGACCGCGCTCGCTCGGTCGAACGAGCAGAGGCAAGTTGGCTCCAATGCGCGCATCGGGACTCACCCGTTCGCCGGGTACGACGTCATGGCATTAGAGCCCCGCTGGCCTCGGCCGGGCGTGGCCGGCCCGCGTGGGATCTTGGAGACGATCTTAATGAAGCGCCAGACGGCATTGGCGAACATGCGCCCCAGATCCGAAGGCCGGACAGGTCTTAACAAGCCGCGCGCCGTTGAACTTGCCCCGACCCATGTCAGAAGAGATGGTAGGCAGAGGGTGGCGGTCTCCGCGCCCTTTGCTTTCTTGACAAGCCCCGCGAAACCACGAGATGGGACGCTGGGCACCCAGGGCCCAAGGGAGTGAAAGGACCGTCGATGACCCTAAACATCGCGATGTTCGGCGCGGGCCGGATTGGCCGCGTCCATGCGACGGCGCTTGCCTCAGACCCCCGCGCCCGGCTCGCGGCGGTCCACGATGTCATGACCGGCGCCGCGGACGCGCTTGCATCCGAGCACGGCGCGACGGTGCGCAGCCCCGAAGCAATCTTTGCGGATCGTTCGATCGACGCAATTCTCATAGCGTCTTCCACCAATACACATGCCGAATTGATCGAGGCGGGCGTCGCCGCGGGAAAGGCCGTGTTCTGCGAGAAGCCGATCGACCTAAGCCTTGAGCGTGCCTTGGCAGTCTTGGGCACGGTGCGCGCCGGTGATTGTCCTGTCATGATGGGGTTCAATCGCCGGTTCGACCCGAATTTCGCAGCGCTCAAGGCCGCCTTCGACGGGGGTGAGATTGGCAAGGGAGAGCTCTTGGCCATCACGTCGTTTGACCCCGGGCCACCGCCGCTCGACTACGTGAAGGTCTCGGGCGGGCTTTTTCGCGACATGATGATCCATGATCTCGATATCTGTGCCTGGCTTTTTGGAATGCCTGCCAAGGTCACCGCCACGGCGAGTTGCCTTGTGGACCCGAACATCGGTGTGGCGGGCGATGTGGATACCGCTGTCGTGACGCTCAGATGGCCGGACGGGAGGATTGCCACGATCCGCAATTCACGGCGCGCGACCTACGGCTATGACCAGCGGATCGAGCTTCTGGGATCGGAGGGGATGCTGGAGGTGGGCAATGTTGGCGAGAACACGGTTCGGAAATCATCCGCGCCCGGAGTGCTATCGGCGAAACCGCTGCATTTCTTTTTGGAGCGCTACATGGAGGCCTATCGCGCCGAGCTGAGCGCCTTCGTCTCGGCCGTGATCGATGGCACGCCGGTGCCTGCCACAGTTCAGGACGGGGTCAATGCGCTCGCCCTCGCAGAGGCCGCGACCCTGTCGCTGGCCGATCAGCGCACAATCGCGATGGCACCGGAGATGACCGGCGGCTAGGCCCCCACCGGTGCCGAAAATACGTATCGAGCGCCAAGGGATTCCTCCGAGAATCGCATCAGGCGAGTATTCGCCAACTGGGGATAATTCAATTCCCGCCAACAATTGCGGCGATTTATTCGCGTGGTGCAGGTTGCGGCAACAATCGAGCCCTAATCCAGGCTAGACACACCCCTATTGCGGTTGACTTGCGCCGCGCCGCGCCACATCTTTCGGACTGCGCGCTTTTGGGGGGCGTCGCGCAGCCAGGGTGGGTGACAGGTGACATGTTTCAGTTCGAGTTCCGGCGCAGCATTCCTACTCACGCATCTTTTGTCGCCGACATAGAAATTCAGCGTTTCATTATCGGCCACTGAATAGATCGGATCGTACAATGGAAGAGTCGCTTCACCGAATTCGCCGTGCATTGGAGCCGACGGGGCGGGCTGTCCCGCAGGCCATAGCGCCGACGCCCTCGGACGATTTCGACATTTCTCACGTCGTGACAGGGTTGTGGCGCAATGCTTGGCTGATCGCGCTTTGCACGGTTGTTGCGGCCGCACTTGGCTACATCTACGCGTTCCACGTCGCGGATGTGACATATCGCTCGACCGCGTCGCTTGTTCTCCGACAGGATTCGCGTGAACCACTCGATGGCGGCGGGGTTGCCTCTCGCATTCCTCTTTCGGCAGAGGAGATCAGCACCGAGCGCGCGGTTGTGGTCAGCACCACGAATTTGGGAGAGGTCGCAACAGCGCTTGGCCTGATCGATGACCCGGAATTCAATCCATATCTCACAAGTAATGACGAACCTCCTATCGCGGAATTGCGCGACGAATTCTATCTCACGGCCACCGTGGATGAACTGCGTCAGGCAATCCGCGCGGAAAACCTCTCGGGAACAACCGTCATTAGGGTTGTGGTGGAATCGCTGTCGCCCGTGAAATCGCGCGATATCGCCAATGCGGTAATTGACCAGTACCAGGCCAATGAAGTGGCGCTGGAAGAGGCGGCGCGCCAAGAGGAGATCGAGCGCCTGTCCGCCCGGCTTCAGGAATTGCAGGGACAGCTTGTTACGGTCGAGGCGAAGATCGAGGACTTTCAGTTTTCCTCGTCGGATCCCGATGAGCGCTTGCGCGATACGGTCGAGCTGGAAAAGCTCGGCGCCGAAGCAAATGCCATTCGAAGCCTCTACCAGGCGATGCTTGAACGCTTTTCGATGGTGAGTGTCGAGGAAGCTCCTCAGCGCACCGAAAGCGCCGTGCTCGATCGGGCCGTTCTGCCGATCGACAACTACAGCCCGCGCGAGGCGCTTATCCTCGGGGCGAGCCTTTTGATTGGGGCCTTCCTTGGCGTGGCCTTGGCACTCGCGCGTGATGCCATCTCCGACCGGATCCGCGGACCGCGCGAACTCGGAGAGATGGCCCGCCGTCCCGTGATTGCGATCGCACCGAAGTTTGAGCGCGGCAAGCGGTTTGGGACAATCAGCCGCCAGTTTGGGCTGAACCAGCCGGTCTCCATCGCGGCTATGGAGAGCATTCGGACCAGCATCACGCTGATCTCCGACGCCAAAACACGCTCTCCACAGGTTATCTCGGTCATCTCGGGGACGCCCGAGGAGGGCAAGAGTCCCCTCGCGCTGTCGCTCGCAGCCAGTTATGCCGAAGCTGGCACGCAAGTCCTCTTGATCGATACCGACCTCCGTCGGCGGACCCTGTCCAAATGGCTGGCGCCCGCGCGCAACACGGGGCTGATTTCAGTTCTCTCGGGCTTCATCGGCCTTAAGGACGCGGTCGAAAGA
>JBCCKB010000128.1:0-8966 GCA_039027595.1 Pseudomonadota bacterium
CGCGCCGGCGCGGCGCAGAAACGCCATCCCCGCGAGAAGCGCCAGGGTGGCCACCAAGTATGGCGGTGATACCGCCACGTCGGAAAGCCCGAGCCCCGGCTGATCGCGCAAAGGTGCCTGGGCCGCCGCCCAAAGGTCTCCGGTATAGGCGGCGATATAGGCGGGCCCCAGGACAACGCTCAGAAGGGCGGCAAGCACACCCCCCGCCACCAACGAGGCCTTCAAAAGCGCCGTATCGCCCCTCAGGATCGCGATTAAAAGAAGGACCGGGAAAAAGCACGCGACATAGGTCGCCTTCAACAGCGCCATCGCCGCCAACACGCCCGCCAAGATCCCCCCATCCACAAGCGGCCGGGGGTGTCCCTTAGGCGGGAGCAGGACCAGGATTACGGCGACGAAGGCCAACACCCAGGCCCAACGGTTGTAATGCATCGAGACCGCCACCATCGCGCCCGACGCTCCGTGGCTAAGCGAAGTCAGCAAAATACCCGCGACGGCGGCAAAGAGATAAGCCAGGCGCACCGGTAGCCGCGAAACCGCCGCCCACCAAACCGCGCCCCCCGCGCCTAGTGCGAACACCAATTGGCCGACACCAAAGGCACGACCCAGACCGCCGCCCGCCTCGAGCCCCAGGACCACGGGCCAGAAGGCGAGGCCGCCCACGGGCGTGAAGAAATCGAGATGCGGACGCCCGCCCTCCGCCATCCGAAACACGATGTCGGCCAGGTGCAGCGCATCGCCCTCGAAATTCGTGATAAAAAGCCCGCCCTTAACCAGGACCGGAAGCCCAGTGACGGCGATCAACCCCACCAGGAACACCGCAAGTTTCACGGGATTTGGCCTGCTCATCCCCTTCTCTTTCCATTTTTTGGCCACATTAGCGCGCGATGCTCTGCCCGTGAAAGCCGGTTGATGGTCAATGGCTCCGATTTTAGGGGGCCATGGCGCATTCGGCACGTCAGGCATCGATGAGCAGGATCAGACGCCCATGAATATGCAATCCACATCCGTAATGGCGCCTCCCGCCCCGCGCGGCCTTTCCGAGATGCAGCTTCCGGTCACCATGATGCGCGACATCGTGCTCAAGACGATGTTCCGCATGAGCATTGATGCCGTGACCGAGCTGGCCCAATCGGTTTGCCTGCCGGTGTCCGTGACCCAGGAAATCGTCGATCTGGCCCGCAGCCAGAAGCTGATCGAGGCGACCGGAACGCTCCACGCCAACTCAGGCGGCGAAATGGGCTACCAGTTGACAGAGGCGGGCAAGGCCCGCGCCCAGGACGCGCTCGCGCAGTCGGAATATTACGGGCCGATGCCGGTTCCGCTTGAGGTCTATGCCGAACAGGTCAAGCGCCAGTCGATCCGCAACATCCAAGTGACCCGCACGCAGCTCATGGGCGCCATGGGTCACCTGATCCTGCCGGACGAACTGATCGACCATCTCGGCCCCGCGGTGGGCGCTGGCCGCTCGATCCTGATGTACGGCCCCCCCGGTAACGGTAAATCGTCGATCTCGAACGGGATCCGCGACGCGCTGGGTGACAAGATCTACATCCCCCGCGCCATCGAGTATTCCGGTCAGGTGATCACCGTCTATGACCCGATCGTGCACTCGGCCGCCGAAGAACAGGTCGACGACCCGAACAGCCTGCGGCGCACGGCGGGCCGCTTCGACACCCGCTATGTGCTCTGCGAGCGGCCCACGGTCATCACCGGGGGTGAACTGTCGCTCTCGATGCTCGATCTCGTCTACAACCCGACCGCGCGCACCTACCAGGCACCCTTGCAGCTCAAGTCGACCGGCGGGATCTTCATCGTCGACGACCTTGGCCGTCAGGAAGAGCCGCCCCAGGCCCTGGTCAACCGCTGGATTGTCCCGCTTGAGGAATCAAAGGACATTCTCGCTCTGCAATCGGGCGAAAAATTCGAGGTCCCCTTTGACACCCTGGTGATCTTCTCGACCAACTTCCACCCCAACGAGATCTTTGACAAAGCCGCGCTCCGCCGGATCTTCTTCAAGATCAAGATCGACGGCCCCCACCAGGAGGACTACCTCAAGATCTTCGCGATGGTCGCCAATAAGCGGAAGATGCCGCTGGATGAGGATACGCTCATTCACTTGATGAAGAACCGTTATCCGGAAATCGACAACGTCTACGCGAACTACCAGCCGATCTTCCTGATCGATCAGATGATCTCGATCTGCGAGTTCGAGGGCATCCCCTACCAGATGTCGCCTGAACTCATCGACCGGGCCTGGGCGAACATGTTCGTCAAGGAAGAGTCGATCGTCCGCTGACCAAATGGCGGGAACCGGCCACGGTCATGGCCTTGCCGGGTTGGTGCGAACCGGGTTCTGTAACCTCGCCTCTTGTGTAAACAGCCGGGGCCGTTGTGGCCGACGGTCAGCGCATCGAGGCGACAGGACGCGTAAGGAACGCCCCTCGCAATAGCTTCCTGAGGCGCCCGCGGAAATCCAGCGCCTCAGGAACCCTTGCTGTCTGCTTCTGCGAGAAAACGCCGCGCCGTTGGGCCAAGCGGTCACGCTCAACCAGCTTCGCTTCCTCTAGCTTGCTCGGCGCCATGCGGTAGGAAGCAACATACGCGCCGTCCCGCCCGGACCGAGGCCAAGCAGCGGTTCGACAACATTCCTTGGTTCCGCGCGGTCCTTCATGTCAAGGGCGCGATGAGACCGCCGTTGGGGGGCGGCGGGGCGCTCAGCCGTCCATCATCCGGCCGCGCCACAGAGTACAGGATGTGTACGGCCTGTGCACAAGCTGTGCGGCGGGAATTTGAGGTTTTTCCCGGCGCCCCGGCGCGCTAGGTCCGCCCCATGGGTCCGCTTCCAGAGCGCTTCGAGACCTGGTTCGCCACGCGCGGCTGGGAGCTTCATCCGCACCAGCGGGAGGTCATCTCGCGCGCGCGGGAGGCGGCGCTCCTGCTCATCGCGCCCACCGGCGGGGGCAAGACGCTGGCGGGATTTCTGCCCACGCTCCTGGAGCTTGAGGCCGGAGAACGGCATGGGCTTCACACGGTCTATGTCTCGCCGCTCAAGGCCCTGGCGTCGGATATTGCGCGCAATCTGGCCACACCGATCCAAGAGATGGGCCTGCCAATCCGGGTCGAGGACCGCACCGGCGATACCTCTGCCACGCGGAAGAAACGCCAGCGGGCGGATCCGCCGCATGTCCTGCTGACCACGCCCGAAAGTCTCGCGCTGCTGCTGTCCTACGAGGATGCGCCAAGGATGTTCGCGGGTCTCCAACGCGTGATTGTGGACGAGATTCACGCGCTCGCCGAGTCCAAACGCGGCGACCAACTGATGCTCTGTCTTGCAAGGCTGTCTACCCTGTGTCCCGGGCTCAGGCGGGTGGGGCTTTCGGCAACGGTGGAAGACCCGCCAGCGCTTGCAGGGTTCCTTGCCCGCCACCCGGATCCCTGCCCGATCCTGCACGCGGATCCAGGTCCGAACCCCGACATCGCAATGCTGGAAACACACGAGGCGCCGCCTTGGGCCGGTGGCGGCGGGAAATATGCAATCCCGGCCGTCCTGGACGCGGTTCGGCGCCATAAGACCACGCTCATATTTCACAATACGCGCGCCCAAGCCGAGATCTTCTTCCACGAACTCTGGCTCGCCAATACCGACAGCCTGCCGATCGGTATCCACCATGGGTCACTGGCGCGGGAACAGCGCATGCGGGTCGAGGCGGCCATGGTTGCAGGCGACTTGCGCGCCATTGTGTGCACCGGCTCGCTTGACCTGGGCATCGACTGGGGAGATGTGGATCTCGTTATCCAAGTGGGCGCCCCGAAAAACGTCAAACGCCTGATTCAGCGGATCGGGCGGGCGAACCACCGCTACAACGCGCCATCAAAGGCCCTTCTGGTGCCCGCGAACCGCTTCGAGGTCGTCGAATGCGTGGCCGCGCTCGAGGCCGCGCGGGCCCATGACCTGGATGGTGAACCCAGGGGACGCGGACCCCGGGATGTCTTGTGTCAGCAAATCCTGATCGTAGCCTGCGCGGGCCCGTTTTCCGCCGACGCGCTTTACCGGGAAGTCACCTCCGCGGGCGCCTACGCCGATCTGACGCGGACGGAGTTTGACGCCTGTCTCGACTTTGTTGCCACCGGCGGCTACGCGCTTCGGGCCTATGACCGCTGGCAGCGCTTAAGGGCACGCGAAGACGGACTTTGGGAGCTGCGCGACCCACGGACGGCCTCAAGGATCCGGAGGAACCTCGGGACGATCCAGGATACCGAAACCCTGAAGGTGCGCCTGAGGAACAGGGGCAGGCCCTTGGGCGAAATCGAGGAGGCGTTCGCGGCCTCGCTGACACCCGGCGACACGTTCCTCATCGGCGGAGAAGTCGTCCGCTACGAGGGCTTGCGGGAGATGACCGTGGAGGTCACCCGCCGTTCGGAGAAACCGCCAAAGATCGCGGTCTTCGCGGGAACGAAATTTGCCACGTCAACGCAGCTTTCCCAACGGATCCTCACAATGTTCCGGCAGCCAAGCTGGCCCGAACTGCCCCGGGCCACCGCCGAATGGCTGTCGTTGCAGCGGAGCCGCTCGCGGCTGCCGGAGCGCGACCGTCTTCTGGTGGAGAGCTTCCCCCATGATGGGCGCGAGCACACCTGCATATACGGCTTCGCTGGGCGAAATGCGATGCAGACGCTTGGGCTTCTGATCACGGCGCGCATGGAGGAGGAGGGGCTCGCGCCCATGGGCTTTGTCTCAACCGATTACGCGGTTCTGATTTGGGGACTGGACCAGGTACCGGACCCGGTTCCGTTGTTTGATGCCCAGGCACTCAGGGAGGGTTTCGAGACCTGGCTGAGGGGCAACACGGTGATGAAGCGCACCTTTCGGGCGTCCGCCACGATCGCGGGCCTGATTGAACGGAATGTCGGCGGAGAGCGGAAATCGGGTCGGCAGGCGACATTCTCATCCGACATTCTTTATGACACGCTCGCCAAGTACGACCCCGACCACCTCTTGATGGACATAACCCGTGAAGAAGCGCTTCGAGGGCTCGTGGACTTTGGACGAATCGACGAGATGTTGACGCGCACGGGGGGAAGGATCGACCACATGGTCCTCGACCGGGTCACGCCGCTTGCCGCGCCGCTCTTTCTTGAACCGGGCCGCGTGCCGGTGCATGGCATGGCCAATGAACGGCTACTCGCCGCCGAGGTGGACCGGCTTATGTCCGCCGCCGGTCTTGATGCGCCCGCGGCAAACCCAGACTGAAGGCGAGAGGCCGCGAAGGCGCGCGCGTGCCCCTTGGGGCGCACCAGACAAAGGCGGCATCCGCGCCTGCGTCACCCGATACCCTTGCCAAAACGGGCACGCGCAACTAGTGAACGAAGCATGAACGACTGCACCATCGCCTTGTCCGGTGCGCGGCTTACGCCGTATCCATCTGGCGCGCTTTTCTGGGAGGCACAAAGCCTTCTAGTCGTGTCTGATCTTCACTTGGGCAAGTCAGACCGGATCGCGCGGTCGAACGGACTTCTCCTGCCGCCCTATGAAACCCGAGACACGCTCACGCGCCTCGCAAGCGACCTCGACAAGACCAAAGCAAAGACCTTGCTTTGTCTTGGCGATAGTTTTGACGACCCAGCCGCGGCAGACGCGCTTTGCGATGACGACCTGATGGCGCTCGCCGGACTACAGGCCGGTCGGAAGTGGATCTGGATCGAGGGCAATCACGATCCCGGCAGTGTCGGCCTTGGCGGCACGCATCGGACCATTTGGCGCCAAGGGCCACTGATCTTTCGACACATAGCCGAGCCCGGGGCCGCTGGAGAGGTTTCCGGGCACTACCATCCAAAGGCCCGCCTCGCCGCACGGGGTCGGGTTTTGTCACGGCCCTGCTTTCTGTTCGATTCCACCCGGGTCGTCCTACCGGCATACGGCACCTACACCGGTGGTCTGGGCTGGACCGAACCCGCGCTGCGCGGGCTGTTTGGCCGAGGTGCGCATGCGGCCATATTGGGTGATCCGGTTCGGCGCGTCCCCGTTCCGGCCTAGGCCTCGCTGCCCGCCATTTCCCGGGTAGCCACTGGCGTCTTCTTGCGCGGAAGACCCGCGTCTTCGAGAGCGTCGCGGTACCCTCTGCTGACGGGGACGCGGTCGCCGCAGCGAAGCCGAACGAAGAGCCGCCCGCCCTCGTCCTCTAGCCGCCGAATTGCCTCGGATGCCACCCAGTGTGATCGGTGCACCCGAAACCCGGCAACGCCCTCGAGCTCGGCAAGCGCATCTGAAAACCGCATCAAAAGCGTCGATCTTCCGGTGTCGGTCAGGACATCGACATAGTGATCGCGGACAGTGACGTGCAGGATCTCACCAGCGTCTTCCCCAAGGCGCCGCCGCAGCCTTGGGGAGGTCGGCTGATCGGGCGCGCTATTTCTCCAAAGCGTCCAAATCGGCGCCGCCGCTGTCAGGGCAACCGGTACGAGAAACACCGCGGCCGCGATCACAAAGAGCGTCGTGATTTTGTCGCTACCGGTCTGGATCGCGGTCTCGTGTGTGGCTGCCAGCAGGACGGGCGTGAAGAGCACGCTCAACGCCGCTCCCACGGCAAAGGTCTCGCGCCACCCCGTCAACATCGGCCGTACCGCCCGAATACCCTCTTGCACGAGGATGAAGATCAGGAAGGCAAAGAAGGTGCAAACCGTCCAAACAACCAGTCGTTCAGCGATATTTAGAACTTCATATGTGCCAAACGGCCCCGATAGCGTTGTCAAGAGTGACGTCGCGAGCCAGGCGACAACCACCGGCGGTGTCGCAACACGCTTGTAATATGACCGCAAAAAGTCCTTCATCTTTCAGGCCCAAAGCCAAATCCGAGAATAACAGTCGCATTTTTAGGCGCTACTAGACAAGTTATTTGAGGGGTATTGACGCAGGGTCGGGCAGCTTCGCCCCTGCCCGGTCGACGCACTGACGAGGGACACCGCAATATGTCGGATGAAGGCGCCCGAGACGCCGGGCCACTTTTGGAGGCGACGGTTGCTCGGATCGAAGCGAGTTTCGCCGCCCAGGGCCTGATGAAAACGCTCGGTGCACGAATAGAGCACATTGCCCGGGCGCGTGTTGTAATCGCGGCCCCGATCCGTCCGGAGGTCGCCCAGCAAATGGGGTTCGCGCATGCCGGGCTAAGTTTCGCAATCGGAGACAGCGCGGCAGGCTACGCGGCCCTAAGCGTGATGGACCCCGACACCGAGGTCGTCACAACGGAAATGAAGATCCACCTTTTGGCCCCGGCCACCGGCGAAACCCTGCGCGCCGAAGGGCGCGTTGTGCGGGCGGGTCGGCGTCTCGTGGTGGTCGCGGCCGAGATCTTCGCGCTAGACGGCGCCCGCGAACAGCACACCGCGACCCTGCTTGGGACCATGATGCCGATCAGGCCCTAGTCCTGCCGCCGACATTCCCTGCCTATGCGGCGGTCCATTTTCCAGCGATCGCGGAAGCCCGCCCCTCCCGTGTGTGGACCGCGTTTCGAGAACAGCCCCAGCACCGCGCGACATCTGCCTTGGTGGCATCATCGCATGCCGGCGCACTTCCCGGACAGCGCAACGTCCTTCATTGCGCAAAAGATCCCGCAAAGGTCCCATCCTCATGGTCGTTTAAGGCTCACACCGGCCTGGGTCCCGTCGCCATCGGCGCCCCGTGGCGGCGGGCCCCGTCCGGACCGCAAGGGGCGGATGGGGAGGCTGCACGTGGTGCGGGTCCAAAGGGCCCGCGCCCCCGCATAGGCTCATGCGGTCAGACCCTCCGGTTCCGGCAACCCGTTTGCTCGGCAGGCCGCGGTAAGCGTGTTTGCGAGAAGGCATGCAATGGTCATTGGGCCCACGCCGCCCGGAACTGGGGTCACGGCGCCCGCCACCGCGGCGACGGATGCGAAATCCACATCCCCCACAAGCCGCGTCTTGCCAGGCCCCTTTTCGGGGGCATCAATCCGGTTGATGCCGACATCAATGACCGTTGCCCCAGGTTTAATCCAGTCCCCGGGCACCATCTCCGGACGGCCAACCGCCGCCACCACGATATCGGCCCGACGCACCTCCTCCGCCAGATCCTTCGTGCGCGAATGCGCAATCGTCACCGTGCAGCTCTCCTTCAGCAAAAGATGGGCCATGGGCTTTCCAACGATGTTCGAACGCCCGATGACCACCGCATGGTGCCCCGACAGGCTTCCCAGGTGGTCCCGCAGCATCATCAGGCATCCCAAGGGTGTGCAGGGCACCATGCTCTTCTGCCCCGTGCCGAGGAGCCCCACATTGGAGATGTGAAATCCGTCGGCATCCTTGGCCGGGTCGATTGCATTGATCACCAGATCTTCGTTGAGATGCTTAGGCAGCGGCAGCTGAACCAGGATCCCGTGCACCGACGGGTCGGCGTTCAAATCGTTTATCAGCGCAAGTAACGTCTCTTCAGAGGTCGCCGCGTCAAGCCTGTGCTCGACCGACGTCATGCCCACCTCGACCGTCTGTTTGCCTTTGGAACGCACATAGACCTGGCTGGCAGGGTCTTCGCCCACGAGAACCACAGCCAGGCCGGGGGTGATGCCGTGTTCGGCCTTGAGCCGCGCCACATGGTCCGCGACCTGCTCCCGGATGCGGGCGGCGAAAGCCTTCCCGTTGATAATCTCGGCGCCCATGCTGTCCCTCTCTCGCCACCGTTTCCCAAGGGCCTTATTCCAAGCCAGGGACGCGTTCAACAAAGGAAGTGGGCGGCCAAGGACTGCCACGAAACGGGCAGGAGAACCGTGCCACCGTTTTGCGCCGTGACCGACCCTCCCGCAATGCCTGTAAGAGCATGAACGCCGCGTTCTCCACAACGTCACAGCGGGAGTGGAACGCGAGACCATGGGTTCGCGCCTTGGCCCGGCGAGCCGGGTCCGCCCGGTTCTTGCCGCGTTAGGGCGTCGGTTCGGGCTCGGGCAGATCGCCGTCGC
>JBCCKB010000129.1:0-8891 GCA_039027595.1 Pseudomonadota bacterium
CGAACGTCTCGCAAATATTGTGCGGCACCGGTTTCCTCGACATATCCCATCCCGCCATGGACCTGGATGCCGGTATCGGCGGCCCAGACGCCGGTCTCTGTCCCATAGGCCTTGGCGATGGGCGTTAAAACGGCTCCGCGCGCCGCCCAGCTCGCCTCGCCGGTGATATCCGCCATATCCAGCGCCGCGGCGCAGGCCAAAGCGATCGCGCGCGCGGCATGGGTCCGGGCCTTCATCGTAACCAGCATACGGCGCACGTCGGCATGTTCGACAATGGTCCCCTTGGGCCCATCCGTGGGACCCTGCTTGCGATCGGCGGCATACCTAAGTGCGGCCTGATACGCCGCCTCGGCCACGCCGATCCCCTGGACCGCGACATTGAGGCGCGCGTCATTCATCATTGTGAACATCGCCGCCATGCCCCCGTTCTCTGCACCGATCCGCCAGCCGATCGCGCCTGAAAACTCCATCACCGCCGTGGGCGAGCCATGGAGCCCAAGCTTATGCTCGAGGCTCACGACGCGCAGGTCGTTTCTGTTGCCAAGCGATCCATCCGGGTTGGGCAGGAATTTCGGAACCAGAAACAGGGTGATCCCCCGCGTTCCGGGCGGCGCGTCGGCCAACCGAGCCAGAACCAAATGACAGATGTTCTCGGTCAGATCGCTGTCGCCCCAAGAGATATAGATCTTCTGTCCGGTGATCTTGTATGTGCCGTCTCCCAGGGGCTCCGCCTTGGTCCTGAGCGCGCCCACATCCGATCCGGCCTGTGCCTCTGTGAGGTCCATCACGCCGGCCCACTCGCCGGATATGAGCTTGGGGAGGTATAGCGCCTTGATCTCCTCGGAAGCATGGGTGCAAAGCGCGAGGATCTGGCCTTGGGTCAGGACCGGGTTGAGCCCAAGGGACAGGCAAGCGCCGGAGAACATGTCATTGACCGCAACCGATAGGGTGCGTGGAAGCTGCATCCCGCCGTATTGCTCAGGTGCGCTGATCCCGATCCAACCGCCGCCCGCATAGGCGCGGTAGCCATCGTGAAAACCCGGCGACGTGAGCACCGTGCCGTTCTCCAGACGGGCCGGAGCAAGATCGCCGGGTCGTTGGAGTGGCGCAATCTTGGCGTCCACCAAGGATGCGGCCTCTCCAAGGACAGCTGCGACCGTCTCCCGGTCGAGACCGCCCTGCGCCGCGAGCACGGCCTCAAAGCCAACGACATGGTCGAGAAGAAACAGGATATCCTCGGTTGGACTGTGGTATGCCATCTTGTCCCATCCTCCCGCGCCCGCTTGGCAAAGGCGCCGCCCTCACGTAAGGCGTCTAGCTCACGCGCCGACGATGCAAACCCGTGGCGCGTCCCGCAACCCGCTACGCTGCGTCACGCCCATGACGGATCTCGTCACCGAGCACTTTAGACCCGACGACGCTGGTACACAGCGCGCCGCGGCGATCCTGCGTTCGGGCGGGCTCGTCGCGTTTCCGACCGAGACGGTCTATGGTTTGGGCGCGGATGCCTGCAATGACCTCGCCGTGGCTCGGATTTTCGAGGCCAAGGGGCGGCCCCGATTTAACCCCCTGATCGTACATGTGCCCGATTTCGACGCCGCGAGGTCCTACGGGTCCTTCGGTCCTGCAGCCGAGCGCCTGGCACAGGCGTTCTGGCCGGGCCCGCTCACCCTGGTTGTGCCGACGGTCCGCGGTGCGCCGCTCTCCGAGCTGGTGACTGCTGGCCTTGCTTCGGTGGCCGTTCGGGTTCCAGAGCATCCGCTGGCGCGTGATTTGCTGACCGCCGCGGCGCGTCCCGTGGCGGCCCCATCGGCCAATCCCTCGGGCCGGGTTAGCCCCACCACGGCCAAGCATGTCGCCGATGGCCTGAATGGCCGGATCGACGCTATTCTTGATGGCGGCGCCTGCCCTGTCGGTCTTGAATCGACGATTGTGGGTTTTGAGGGTGGGGTTGCACGCCTGTTGCGCCCGGGCGGACTCCCGATCGAGGCGATCGAGGCCTGCATCGGTTCGCTCCTCCCGCCGGCGGTGAACAACGAGGGCGCCATCACGGCACCGGGTCAGCTTTCATCGCATTACGCGCCGGACGCGCCCCTGCGGCTTGGTGCCACCGAAATGCGAGACGGCGAGGTCTTCTTGGGGTTCGGACCGGTTGCTGGGACGCTGTCTCTTTCGCCAGCCGGGGATCTTCTCGAGGCGGCGGCGAACCTCTACGCCCATCTTCGCACCCTTGACGATATGGGGTCGGCGGCTGGAATTGCGGTGGCGCCGATCCCCGAGATCGGCCTTGGCCGAGCCATAAATGACCGGCTGCGACGGGCGGCGGCCCCTCGGACCTGAGGCGCATATGGTGCGGGCGAAACGGGGTTGCGACGCCTTGGGTGATCCGGACGGTCGGAGCGTTTCCGCGGCGAACGCGCCGGGAAGCCTCAGTTTTGCGTTAGGCGCGCCGGAAGTGACCGATCGAACTCGCCGCGAGCCCTTAATCGCGCCCCAGAAGATCTGGTCGGGGACAAAGGATTTGAGGAGCGCGTGTCGGGCCGTCAGGCGTGTCCTGCATCGGAGCTGAGCGCGACGGCGTCGACACCCATCGCCTTGAGCGCCGCGGTCCACTTCGCCTCGGCGTCTTCGTGAAAGACAATTTCGGGCTCCGCGTCCCCCACGAGCCACCCATTCGCCTGGAACTCCGTTTCAAGCTGGCCCGGCCCCCAGCCGGAATAGCCCAGCGCCAGGATTGCCTGTTTCGGGCCCTTTCCCACTGCGATATCCTCGAGAATGTCTAGGGTGGCGGTCATGCCAACGGCTTTGGTGACCTGGAGAGTGGCGCTGTTCTCGCCGTAGTCGGGCGAGTGAAGCACAAAGCCACGACCGTGATCCACCGGACCGCCGAAATGAACCCGAAGACTATCCGCGCCAAGATCGGCCTCGATCCCAAGTTGAGAAAGCAGCTCCTGCGGATCCACTTCGGGGGTGGGTTTGTTCACGATCAGACCCATCGCCCCGCCCTCCGAATGCTCGCAAAGGAATACCACGCTCCGCTCAAAGCGCGGGTCGCTCATCCCGGGCATCGCGATGAGGAGCTTTCCAGTGAGGTCGTGCATGGGTGATTCCATACTGCTTTGAAGAGTTTGGGGGCTTGTGGGGCATCGCGCAACCCCGCTGGCGCCAATTGCATTATGTCGCTGGAAAGTGATTTCACATTTTGGGCGCTGTGCGCGAATGCTGACCGCCATGAGATTTTGGGGACACCTCGTTGCGGCCGCCTGCGTCGCCGTAAGCTGCGCAGCCTCGGCCCAATCCTTCGACGATGTGGTGGAAGGTCGGCTGCTGAACGGATGGCGGATGGAAGATGGTCGTCATATGGCGGCCATTCGGCTAACCCTTGCGCCCGGTTGGAAGACCTATTGGCGTGTGCCTGGGGACGCGGGGATCCCACCGCAATTTGACTGGTCTCGCTCGGTGAACGTCGCCCGCGTCGCCGTTCACTGGCCGATCCCGAGCGTCTTTGATCAAAATGGGTTCACCAGTGTCGGATATGCCGGCGAGGTTGTGATGCCGCTAGAGGTGACGCCGAAGGGGGATGGGGAGATCGCTCTTGGCGGCGACGTTCAGATCGGGGTGTGTCAGGATATCTGCATACCGGTCTGGCTTCAGGTCGGCGGCGCTTTGCGCGCGGACGCGTCGGCGGGTTCGGAGATGATCCGGTCCGTTCTTGCCAACCAGCCGATGACGGCATCCGAGGCACAGGTGGGCGCCGTCTCTTGCCAGGTCGAGCCAATCTCGGATGGTATGCGGGTTACCGTCGCCCTATCGATGCCACCCATCGCGGGGGACGAGGCTGCGGTTTTGGAGTATTCTGATCCGGAAATCTGGGTTTCGGAGGCGCAAACCGAGCGTGACGGAAACCAACTGGTCGCCGTTGCCGATCTTGTTCCCCCCAATGCCCAACCGTTTGCGTTGTCGCGCGAGGGTCTGCGCTTCACGGTTCTTGGCGAAGGCCGCGCCGTGGATATTAGGGGATGCACCGCGCCGGGCTAGGAAATCGGGCCGCCCGTCTGAACGACTGCAATCATGCATTCCGCGCGCCCCTTGCGCCGATCGAGAAGGCCACTAGGGCCAGAACAGTGGCGAGGAGTGAGCCTGCTACAAACAGGCCGAAGGCTGCCAAAAGCGAGCCCGCCGCCGCTTCAGGCAGAAGCGCCGCCACGGCGGTTGGCAGAGCGCCGGTCGCGATGCGAGCGCCAAGGGTGAGCGCGAAGACAACGGCCATGGTTGCCGCGAGCCCGAAAAGGTTCAGTGCAAGGCCTGTATGGCGCCTCCGGAACGCGCGGCGGAGTGCGCGTGCCGCCTGACCAACGTCCTGCTGTATCGCAATCAGCGCCGGAACCACCAGCAGCACGAGGACCATGCCAAAACCAAGCCCGTAAACCAGGGTGATCACGGTGGGCTTTAGGAACTGCGCTTGTTGCGACCCTTCATAAAGAAGTGGGGTCAGCCCAAGAACGGTCGTGAGCGTGGTCAGCAGAACTGGACGCAGCCGGTCGGACGCCCCGTCGATGATCGCGGGGATCAAGCCTTGGGTCTCCGCCTTCTCGTCAATTGTACTCACGAGCACGATCGAGTCATTGATGATGATCCCGACCATGCCAATCAGACCCACCACCGAGAACATCGAAAACGGCAAGTCCCAAGTGTAATGTCCCCAAACCGCGCCGACGATACCAAAGGGGATAATCGCCATCACGACGACCGGACGCGTCCAGCTCGCGAAAATCCAGGCCAGCACCAAATAGATGCCAAGCAGGCACAGGATCAGGCCCCTCTGAGCGTCGGCGAGAAACTGGTTTTCATCTTCCGAGAGGCCTGCCGCGTCGGTCGCGACGCTAAAACGTTCATTGATCTGCGGTAGAATGCGCTCCTCGATCTCCGTCTGGATGGCGGTCGCGCGTGCGGGATCGTCCTCGGAGAGGTCTCCCGATACGGTGACCACCCGGACGCCGTTTTCACGCCTCACGGTGGAGAAGCCGGTCCTCATGTCCACGGTCACGATATCCGCCAGCGGAACATAAGCGCCTTCTGGAGACGGCAGAAGCGTCCGTTCCAGGAAGTCTGCGCGGATTTCACCGTCGGGCAGTTCCACCCGGATCTCGATAGAGCGCGTGCCATCGGGATAGCTCGCCGCCTCGATACCGTTCAGTCGGTCGCGCAGCACTGCGCCCACCTCCTCAATGGTGTAACCCATGGCTTGGCCACGTGGCGTAAGCTCGAGGATCAGCTCGTCCTTGTCGTAGGCAAGCGTGTCTTCGAGCGCCGAGACCTCAGGGTAGACCGCGAGCTCGGTTTTGAGCGCTTCGGCGGCGGCCTTGAGGTCTTCGGCGTCGGCACCGAAGATCTTGACCGCGATCGAATCGCCGCCCGGACCATCGCGCTGTCCGCGGAAGGCCAGGGTCTCGAGCTTGGGATGGCGTGCGGCGCTGTCTTGAAGTCGCGCGACAAAGTCCCAGGACGAAAAATCGCGAAGATCCGGGTCAATCAGTTCGACCGCGATGGACCCCAATTGGTCGGGGTCTTTCGATGCCTGGCCGGAAAGGCCACGTCCGGTGGTTCCGCCGATCTGCGCAAGCGCATATGTCACCGGGTTGACGCCGGTCTCTTCTTCATACGCGCGGCCAAGTTCGTCTACGCTTGCTTGCAGGCGGCGCATCATTTCGTAGGTGTCCTCGCGGGTCGCCGAGGGCAGCATGGCGAAGTTCCCGCTGATCGTGCCGCGCTCGGGCGCGTTAAAGAACCTCCAAGGGACATCGCCTCGGATGAAGAGCGCGGATTGGCTGGCGAGCGCCAGGATCGTGGCCGCCAACACCGGGTAGCGGAGCCGGATCACCCATGCCATGGCTGGCCGGAAGAACCGATCGCGCACCCAGCGGAAACCCTTGTTCACCTGGCGCGACGGCCAATCGTACCAGTGCTCCTTTGCGGTATGGGTAAGTGCGTGCGCCATGTGATTTGGCAGGATCAAGAAACACTCGATCAATGAGGCCGCGAGCACCACGATGACCGTAAATGGGATATCGGCGATCAGCGTGCCGAATCTGCCGCCGATGGCGATCAGACCAAAGAAAGCAATGATCGTGGTCAGGGTGGCCGAGAATACCGGCGTGAACATCCGGATCGCGGCATTTTCGGCGGCGTTCACCGGGCTTTCACCTAGTCGCCTTGCGCGGAAATCGGCGTGCTCGCCCACCACGATCGCATCATCGACAACGATCCCAAGGGTAATGATCAGAGCAAAGAGGGAGATCATATTGAGCGTAAAGCCAAACGCATACATCAGCGCGATTGCGGCGGTCATGGCCACCGGGATCCCGGCCGCAACCCAGAACGCGATGCGCGCGTTTAGAAATAGGAACAGCAGGATCACCACGAGGCCGAGCCCGAGGAGCCCATTTTCAAGAAGGATCGCGAGACGTTGCGTGATTGCCTCGGAGCGGGTTCTAATGAGGTCGATCGTTACTCCCTCAGGGAGCGAGGGCTCAAGCTCGTCGGCCACCTCCTCAACCCGCGACTGGATGTCGATCGCGTCGCCCCGGTCCGAGCGATCAATGCGCACCAAAATAGCAGGGTCCTCGCCGACGAAGTAGCCGGAATCTCGGTCAATCCCGCGGATCCGGATCTCGGCCACGTCGCCCACGGTGAGCTGGTCGCCATCGTCTCCGGTCCTCAGGACAATTTCCGCGATGTCGTCGGGCGCGCGCTTGGCAACGCCCGTTCTCACACGTGCGTCGCCCGCGACGTCGCCAGCGGGGTTGGTGTCCACCTCGTCGCCGATCGCATTGGCGATCTCGCGGAGCGTGATGTCATGTCGGATGAGGTTGATCGCGGGCACCTCGACACTGGTCTCGGGCGCATCGGCTCCGCGAATTGTGACCCGGGTAACGCCAACGGCGAAGAGCCGAGTTGAGAGTTCATCCGCGAAACGCCCCAGCTGATCGATGTCGACGGGACCGGTAATGACAACATCGGTGACACGGTCACGCCATGCGCGTCGGCGGATCGTGGGCTCTTCAGCGGCTTCGGGCAGCGTATCGACGCCGTCCACCGCCGTTTCCACCTCGTCAAGGGCGCGCGTCATGTCCCAACCGGGTTCGAAGTCGACCGTAACGTATCCCCGGCCTTCGCGGGAGACCGCCGTGGTTTCTTCGACGCCTTCGACGGCAATGAGCGCGGGCTCAAGCAGCTGAATGACGCCAGCGTCGATGTCCTCGGCGCCTGCCCCCTCCCAAGCGACACTCACCTCGATCGCATTTACCACCACATCGGGGAAAAACTGGGCGCGGAGTTTTGGAAAGGAGAGGATCCCCAGGGCGAGTAGGATCACCAGAAGGAGGTTCGCCAGCGTTGCGTGGCGTGCGAAATAGGACAGAATGGCTGCCAGGCCGCCGGGTGCCGCGCGCATCGTTGCCTAGCCCCCCATGCGTTCTTCGATGCGGGCGACGACGCGAAGTGGGACCCTGTCTTGGCGCAATTGAGCGAGCACGCGCTCCTTTGCGTCGGCGGGCATCCGTTGATTGGCTTCTACGAAGGCGACGAGCCGCGCGCGCCGTTCGTCGTCGAGCTCGACCAGTCCGTCATTCCCTGACGGCTCGGACGGGGCGCCGCCATCCCGGAGCGGGCGGACCTTTATCCCGACCCCAAGAAACGGGCTCCGCTCCGATACCACCTCTCGCCCTTCGAGGCCCGACGCCTCGACGATCACCGCGTCCCCCTGGCGGCGCAAGAGGCGCGTTTCGAGCGCTTCAAGGCGATCGTCTGCGCCCAGGGCCAGGACCGTTGCGCCAATGTCGAGCGCCGAGGCGGGCAGGACCGCGACGCGCTCAAGGGCCGGTTCATCGATCCGGACAGTGACGAAATCGCCCTGCCGGAAGCCCCCTGGTGCCGTAAGCTCGGCAAACAAAAGACGCCCTGTCTGACCGTCGCCGACCGCTGGGCTTTCCCGTGTCAGCCGTCCCTCGGCCAGCAGACCGAGCTCCCCCACTTCAAGCGAGACGGTCACCCGTGCCGGGCGGAGCGTGCCATCGGTGTCCACCAGGCGGGCATACTGCGCCGCCGATACTCTGAACGAGGCCTCGAGTTCGGAGGCATTTATCAACTCTCCCAACGCTTCATTGGCGCTCACCAGACGGCCCTCGACCCCGCGCACATTGGTCAGACGTCCATCAAATCCCGCTCTGATCTGCGTATCGGCCAGGTCGCGCTCCGCTTCGGCCAAGGCGATCTCGCGCCGGACGAGCGCGATCCTTGCGAAGTCAACGCGTGCGTCCGCGGTGGCCAGGGACTGGCGGCTAGCAAGCACCGATTGTTCTGCGGATGACGCCGCGATTTCTGCGTCCTCCACGGATTTGTCGGTGCCAACACCGCGGTTGAGCATATCTTGTTCTCGCGCCAACGCGCGGACACGCAGATCCGCCTGGCCCCGCGCGGCCGCCAGCTCGGCCCGGGCGAGGTCAAGGGTGCGCGTGGCATCGCGAAGCTCCGCCTCGGCCTCGGCCAGGTCGGCCTGGGCGGTATCGCGGCGCCCCATGGCATCGCGGTCATCAATGGATACAAGGAGCTCGCCCGCGCGCACCAGCGCACCTTCCTCGAAGTTCTCCGCCAGCCAAACCACTTCTCCCGCGGCACCTGCCCGCAACTCCAGGGTCCGGCTGCTTTGGATCTCGCCGAAGGTTTCGATCACCGGCGTGACGTCGCCTGTGTCCACGGTCTCGACGGCAACCGCAAAAACCCGCTCGCGGCCGGAGCGCCCACGATTATCCAATTCGGCGGCGTCCGAGATCGCGGAGACCACCGTGTATCCAGCCATCGCCAACAAGCCCCCTGTCAGGGCCAATATGAGA
>JBCCKB010000130.1:0-8879 GCA_039027595.1 Pseudomonadota bacterium
AACCGCGGACCTACTGATTACAAATCAGTTGCTCTACCAGCTGAGCTATAGGGGCTCCACCCGGTGATTACGACTGCGCGCCGCTTTGCGCAAGGGAAAGCTAATCTCAAGTATTTTGCGGCGCAGCGTTTCAAGCTATACTCCGGGAAAAGAGGCGCGAGCGCGGTATCCTGACCCGATCTATGCAGGTCATTTTTCATATTGGCGCCCATTGCACGGGCCACGATCGGCTTGTCCGTTCGCTCCTGAAGAACCGAGACATGCTTGCAGACTACGGCGTCGTGGTCCCTGGACCGGGGCGCTACCGTAAGGTTCTCAGCGAAGCGCTAAAGCGTTTACGCGGTGCACCGGCCTCCCAAGAGAGCGAGGATCTACTCATTGAAACCGTTGTCGAGACCGATGCCGCCGACCGGGTTATACTCTCAAATGAGAGTTTCATATGCATGGCCCCAAAGGTGCTTGACGACGGCAAGATCTACGGCCGGATCGAGAAGAGCGCGTGGTTGCGGAACGCGTTTCCGAGTGCGCGGACCGAGTTTGCCCTTTCCCTCCGCAACTTTGCGACATTCCTGCCAGCCCTCTACGAGAAGATTGGCGGCGACTTTACGGAGGCCAACGCCTTTTTGCGCGGCATTGACCCCGTCGAGTTGAGTTGGGTCGATGTGGTCGCCGGTCTTCGTGCCGCCAATCCCGACTGTCCGATCCTGGTGTGGTGCGACGAGGACACGCCCCTGCTGTGGTCGGAGATCATGCGCGAGATTGCGGGGCTAGACGGAACAGCCAAGATCGAGGGCGCAAACGACATGGCGCGCCGCTTGATGAGCCAGGAGGGCAATCGCCGAATGCGGCGCTACCTGGACCGAAAGCCGCCTCGAACGGAAAACACGCGACGCCGGGTGCTCGCGGCATTCCTATCAAAATACGCGGAAGATGCTGAAATAGAACAAGAAATTCTCCTTCCCGGCTGGACGGAAGACCTGATCGAGGACCTGACACGGAATTACGATGAGGATCTGGAGGAGATTGCCGCTATGCCCGGGGTAAAGGTTCTAACCCCCTAGACCGCGCATCACACAGATTTGCGGAGGACCGCAACGGCGCCGTCACATTCCGAGAGCCGATTTGTACATGTCCAGAATAGCTTCCTCCTCGGCTATATCATCCTTGTCACGTTTTCGAAGCGCGATCACCTTACGCATGATCTTGGTGTCGTAACCTCGTCCCTTGGCTTCGGCCATGACCTCCTTTTGCTGGTCAGCTATGTCTTTCTTTTCGGATTCGAGGCGCTCGAAGCGCTCAATGAACTGGCGAAGCTCGCTGGCAGCCACGCGTGCACTATCGGGTGTGTCGGCCGGAGCATCAGTGTCAGACATCTGTGCCTTGTCCCTCGCATGATTGGTTTGGAGGCATCTGGGTAATGAAGCGCGCGCGCGCCCACAAGGGCTTGCGATACGCCTTTGCGCAGGATAGGCGCGGACCCGCAATGGAATGGTTGATATGGATCGGTACGGGGTTCACGGGCCTCGGCATCATGGGCCTGGCTTGGTGCATTGTTAAGGCGGTCAGCGCCCGACGTCAGGAAACCGATGACGCTCAGTTGAAGGCGCGACTTCAGAAAGTCGTGGCTCTCAATCTCGGCGCTCTTGGAGTTTCCGCCATTGGCTTGATGATGGTGGTGCTGGGAGTGATGCTGTCCTAGGCTTTGGAATGCTCTGGCGCTAGAGGGTGCGCTACCGAACCTCACTGTCCGTTCCGATGTCGCGACGGTGCGAACATCGGAAGCCCTGAACGCGACGAAGCTGCCGGGCAGCACGGTTCAAGTGGGCATCAATCGTTCATCGAACCGAGGGTTCGATTGCCGTTTAGCAACTCGGTCCAGAGCGGTGCCGGCGTCCAAAGCTCGGGAGCTTCAGGCATGAACAGATCGAGGTCGCGCTTTACCCTTAGAACACCGGTCAAGTCAGCTGCCATCATCGGCCCACCGCGGCGCCGAGGGAAACCAAAGACCTGGATCATTAGCACATCGAGATCCGACGGTCGCCGAGTAATCCCGCTCTGAACCAGAAATGCTCCTTGGTTTGCGAGTGCCGCCAAGACCCTCCGAACCATGTCCGCCCGGGTGAGCTTGCCCTTCCCTGGCACCATGTCCGCATAGAGTGACTTCAGGGACTGGTCAAAAACGGGTCCCGGCTTGTTCGAGGCATACCGATAAAACCCCGCACCGGTGCGGCGCCCCGTACGGCCAGCCTCCACGATCCGCTCCAAAACCGTTCGAACCTGGGCGCCCGGCACCGAAACATGGGGTCGCTGGAGGCTCAGGAGCATGTCGAGCCCGATCGCATCGGCTAGCTTAAATGGGCCAATTGCAAAGCCGTACCATTCAAGAGCGGCATCGATGGTTTCAATATCATGTCCTCGAAGCAGAAGAACGATCGCGGCGTCGACTAGAACGGACGCCATTCGGTGAGCAAGAAATCCGTCGCTCACGGCGCTGGCGACCGGGATCTTGTTGAGCTTCGTGATAAAGTCGAAGGCCGTGGCGAGTGTCTCGTCGGACGTATCAATGCCGAGGACGACCTCGACCGCACGCATTTGGTAGGATGGCGGAAAAAAGTGCAGGCCGACGACATTTCCGGCGCGCTCCATACCGGCCGCCAGGCCATCGAGATCTAGGCTCGACGTGGCCGTCGCCAGGATCGCATCCCTTCGGAGGATCGCATCAAGTTCGGAAAAGACCCTGCGCTTAACCTGCGCGTCCTCCGGCGTGGCCTCGATCACGAGATCGGCGGTCGCCAGGGACGCTGGATCAATCGTTCCGGAGAGGTTGCCGATCCGGCGGTCATGCGTCACTTCGTCAATACGTTTTTGCGCGATGTCACGGTCGTAAATGTCAATGATCGCCTCGACCGCCTCTTCGAGCCTGTCGATATCGCTTTCAACCAGCGTAACGGGGTAACCTGCGTCAAGACAGGCTGCCGCGACCCCCCGGCCAATCCTCCCCGCACCCACCAGGCCGATCCGGCTTAGGCGCCGTGGCGCGGCAGAGCCCTCGGTGGGCGCAATGACCGCGCGCCCTTCTGCGCGGACCACATGGCGCATTGCTCTCGAGTACTTCGATGCAAGCGTGTCCTCATAGGCCGCGCGCTCCATCTCGAGCCCGGCTTCGAAGGCGAGCAGCCTTGACGCCTCGATACAATCAAGAAGCTTCGGGATCGCCGGATTGGTACCCTTCTTTTGCGCCGCGCGGATTGTGCGAACTCGATCCAGGTCAACCTCGGCTGGTTGAAGGGGCTCGGCCCGATCCGAAGCGCGTCTTGGCGGCAATCCTTGGCTTACGCGTTTGTTGATCCAGTCCAGCGAAAAGCGCGGAAGCGCGCCCTCTGCGACCGCGTCAACAAGCCCCACCGACAGGGCCGCGTCAGCGCTCAACGCCCGTCCGGAGATCAGTAGATCCAAGGCATGGTCGACGCCGACAATTCGAGGTAACCGCTGCGTCGCGCCGGCTTGTGGGATCAGCCCATATCGGATCTCGGGTAGCGAGAGCTTTGCGCGCCTGTCAGCGATGCGGTAATGCGCGGCAAGCGCGATCTCCAGCCCAGGACCACTAGCTTGCCCCTGTAGCGCAGCGACCACAGGAAGCGTGCAGGCTTCAAGCTCTTTTGCCAGTTCCGCGAGACTTGGGCCCTCTGAAAGAACATCGGGCGTGTCGGGATCGGGACCAGAAAGATAGTTCTTTCCGCGCGCCGCCAAGACGATTGCGTGGGCCCGGCCAGCTTCCTGGACGGATCGAAGAGCCGATACGAGCAAAAAACGAACGCGGGCCGTCAGCACATTGCTTGGCGGAACATCTACGGTGAGGACGGCTATGCCACCGCTGGTCTGAACCGAGACGGGCTCGTTCATCTTGTCCCTTACGCTTCCCCGTACCGCCCAGCACCGATCACGAGGTGTAACCCGTCACGGTTTCTAGCTGCACCGCTCCAAAACGCAAGGTCCACATTCGTCGAATGACCGCTAAAGCAGTCATCTGGTCTTCACAGCCATCAGATGCAGCGGGCCATCGCAACGGTTAAGAGCTGCTTGAGCCAGATCGTCCCGTAAAGTCAGCGCGAAATGAGCTAACCTTCACACCACATCTAGATGGGCACGTTGTCCCAAAGGTCCTCGGCCTCGTCGTCCTCCGCCTGATCCGCGATTGGATCCCGCGGGTTCGACGGATGCATCGGCTGTGCCGTGGCGGGCCACAAGACGTCGGCGCTGTATAGGTGTTCGGTGACCTTAACGGCGGGCCATGCAAAAGGGTACAACACCGGCATGCCTTTGATTTGGTTTTCCACTGATTGGCTCTCCCTGAAGGCAAACGCGCCCCACCTTGTCGCACTATATCCTAATTCTTCGTCTCATTGGGAACGATTGGGCCTCTCGCGCCGCTAGAGCTCTGTACACCGCTTTGAACCGTCTAAATTCTAGGCATATTGACGTCTCCTGCCTAGGAATTCGTGGCCTTATGCCCGGTTTCCAATGACGATCTTTGGGCCCGCCTGAGGATCTTCATAGCAGTCGGCCTGAAAGATCGGCGTGCATCATCGCAAACATCCTGGGCGGTGCCTTCAAGATTATCGGATGGCGATAGGCAAACTTCACGCAAGACTATCGCTGATCGCGGTCGTCGATCGGGCTGCGAGTGGATAACGATCACGCTTGGGAGGTCTTTCACGAAGCCGCCGCAAAATTCTGTGGTTGGAATCTGCTCTTTCGCTTGAAGTGTAACTTTCCTCGCCAAGCCCGCGAACACATCAGTCTTCGATCGCGGGGAGGTCTGGAAGTTCCCCGAGAGGTTCAAGATCTGGTAAGTCGGGCAAGCCGCCCATGGGTTCGGCCATCGGTAAATCGGGTAGCTCCCCCAAGGGCGCGGGATCCGGAAGATCCGGGAGAGCTGGTAGCCCTCCGGGATCGGGCAAGTCACCGACCGGGTCCAGGTCGGGGAGGTCAGGCAACCCCGTCGGACCCGGCGCTAGACCAATTTCTGGCAAGTCAGCCGCCCCGGCTGCGGCAAGCCCTTGAAGCGCCGCAGGGGCGTTCGCCGGGGTGTCGGGATCGTCCTCGTCAAGGATCCGCACCGCGCGTTTCTTGCCCATGCATCCTAGGCGCGCGCGCACGAGACGCTTTCCGTCAAGGGTCTCGATCCGAACGTGATCAATGGATTTCTTCGGCATTTCAAGAAGATCACCCGGTTTTAGCCCCTGTAGCCAGTTGAGCGGCACTTTCGTTTGAAAAAGCGTCGCTTGGATTTCCGCCTCAAGGGCAAGCAGAGCAGGGTGCCCTGCGGCGCCCGCGCTTCCCACACCCCCGGCCCCCCCACTCGGTGCCGCTATGGGATGGAGGATCCTTAGAGTGCCCGTGCGTGCGCCCTCGCCGAGTGAAATCTGAATTTCGGTCGACGTGTATTCCCCATCGTCAAGGGCCACTTTAGCCGACCGGATATCGCGGATAATGCGAACTGTTGACCAAGGGTTGGTGGTTCCTCCGGCCTCCGCCGCCCCTTTCATCCAAGCCATCACCACATGATCGCAGAGCGACGCATCAAGTGGCGTGCCCCGTCTGGGATCGAGAGTGGAGTTCAGAACCCGCCCCATGGTCTGAACTTCGACCAGTCCCGTGCGCAGCGTCTCGTCGAGCTGGACAAGGCCGCGCGCCTCCTCTGATCCACGAAGCAGGATGGAAAGGGCGTAGTCTTCCCAATCCCCCAGAATGCCCTCGAGATCTGTTTTGTTGACATCGTAGCCGATCACCGAGGCCACCAGGCTAATGGCGTTCTCCGATACGCGTGGCAGGGATTGGCGCCACGCCTTGGCCTCGAACATGCGGGCGCCGGTGGGCGCGGGCTTTCCAGGGCGGAGCATGCGCTTCAGCGCAGCGTTTTCAAGGGGTGCAGCGGTCATGGGCCTGTCGTGTTCTGCCGGACGAGGTCACGCGAAGAAAACACGAGCTTGATTAGGAAATCGTTGCCGCCGGCCGCTTCTGATCGGCGGGCGAAACCGGCAGGGTCACGCGGAATGCCGCCCCGCCCTGCCCCGGCAGATAATCGATCGCGCCGCCAAGGCGTGCCATGATCTCCCGACAGATTGCCAAGCCAAGTCCCGCGCCGCCCGCGGCCCGCGTATCGCTGAGGCGGGCAAACTTCTCGAAAATCAAACCTTGTTTGTCTGCGGGAATTCCTGGGCCATTGTCAATAAAGTCCACCCGGACTTCTCCGCCCACACGCGTTGCGACAATCTTAAGCGTGGGTTGATCGACGTCGCAGTATTTCTGGGCGTTCGCCACGACATTTATAAAGACCTGCACAAGGCGATCGGCATCAGTCACGAGGGCCACATCCTCGTCGCCTGTCCTGCGCAGGATCCGCAGGCGGCCCGCGCCCTCGCGTGCATCCAGCGCCGTGACGGTGCGATCGAGCACTTCGCGCAGACCGATTGGCGTTATATCCAATGATCCCTCTCCAGCCTCAAGCACCGATAGGTCCAACAGATCGTCAAGAAGACGGGTCAAACGTAGTGACTCATCATGGATGATCACCGCGTACCGCTGTCTGTCGTCCTTGCCCATCCCGTCCGACACGCCAAGAATCTCGGAAAACGCGCGGATCGAGGTCATCGGCGTGCGAAGCTCGTGGCTGATCTGGCTCAGGAAGGCATCCTTCTGTACGGATAGCTGGGTCAGTTTTTCGTTCGCCTCACGGAGCTGGCGGGCCGTTCGCTCCAGCTCGCGGGACTTGGCCTCGAGCTGGAGGCGCTGTTCGAGCATTTGCGCTGTCTCATCGGCGACCCGCATAAGATCCTCCACCGATACCGTCACGCCGCCGGTGATCTGGCCCAGCATCGCATGGGCCGTCGCAGCTCCCACCGACCCCGAGAGCTTGCGCTCAAGGCGCTCCAGAAAGGATGGCGTGACATCAGGCAGATAGCCACGTTTGCCCTGCTCTTCTGCCTCAGCGACAAACAGTGCCTGGGCTTCGCCGGGTCCGATGATCCGCTGAGCCATCACTAATAGATCCTCGGCTTCAGCGTGGCTCCCACTATGCCCGCGCACATTGTCGGAATGACGGAAAATATTGACGAAGGTCGCTCCCTGGAGCCGCTCCAGGGGATGCGGGAAACTTAGAAACGAGCCGACGAAGAAAAGCGTGACGTTGGCCGAAAGCGACCAAAACACCGCGTGTACGAGGGGATCAAGCCCGGCAAACCCCCAAAGCGCCTGCGGTCTCAGCAGCCCGATCCCCCACGGTCCATCGGCCAGCGCGCGGGCACTGAAGATCACGCCTTCGCCCAGGCTGGGCAGGAAGAGTGTATAGAGCCAAAGCGCGAAGCCCGCGACCAGGCCGAGCCCTGCTCCGATCCGCGTCGAGCCGCGCCAGAATATGCCGCCAATGAGGGCCGGTAGCACCTGGGCCACACCGACAAAGGCAATGAGACCCATCGCCGCCAGCGCCTCGCCGCCACCGGAAAAGCGGTAGTAAAGGTATCCCAAACCGAGGACCGCGGCGATCGTGGCCCTCCGCGAGTTCACAATGACATTGCGCACATCACCGGAGACCGTCGCGCCTGTCGATCCAAAATGCAGCCAAAGGGGCATCACGACGTGGTTCGAAACCATGGTAGAAAGGGCGATGGAGGCCACGACAACCATCGACGTTGCAGCTGAGAACCCCCCCAGGAAGGATAGCATCGCCAACCAGCTCTGGCTGAACTCCAAAGGCAGCGTGATGACAAAAAGGTCCGGATTGGCTGTCTCGGGCATCTTGGCCAAACCCACCGCCGCGATGGGCACCACGAAAAGCGAAATCAACAAGAGGTAGGCTGGAAAGGCCCACGAGGCCACAGCGAGCTGGCGTTCATCGGTGGCTTCAACGACGAGTACGTGAAACATCCGCGGCAAGCATAGAAAGGCCGCCGCCGCCAAGAAGGTCATGGTGATCCAGCGATCGGGGCGGACCTCCCAGGTTGCAATCGGCGAAGCCTCGATTGCGCGCAACGCCTCGGCGGGTCCGCCCGCTACTCCCCAAACAACGAAGATCCCCACGGCACATAACGCGATAAGCTTGACGACGGCCTCGACGGCAATCGCGATCACAACGCCGTTGTGGCGCTCGTCCACGTCAAGACTGCGCGTTCCAAACAAAATCGTGAAAAGTGCCAGACCGGCGGCAACCCAGAACCCAGTGGTCACCTGATCTCCCTCGTCCGCCGCAAATACTTCGAATGATGCGGTGACCGACTGAAGCTGAAGCGCGATATAGGGCGTCGTTCCCACCACTGCGAGGATCGTCACCGCCCCACCGATCAGGGCAGACTTTCCGTATCGCGACGACAGCAGATCGGCGATCGACGTGATCCGCTGTGTTTTGCCGATCCGAACGAGCTTGCGCAGAAGCGCCCACCAGCCGATCATCACGATTGTGGGCCCGAGATAGATCGTCACGAACTCGAGACCCCAGCGCGCGGCGTAGCCGACAGCGCCAAAAAAGGTCCAACCAGTGCAGTAGATAGACAGCGAGAGTGTATAGACAGTGGGAGATCGCAGCCAGTTCGCGCGCTGGGCACGGGCACGGCGTTCAGTCAGGAAGGCGACGAGGAACAGGAGACCTGCATACCCAAGCGCCACCGCCAGAAGCATGTTGAACGAGAGCATCAGGGCGCTCCAGGCCGCTCCGGAGGTGGTCCGGGTGCCGCACCGACCCTCGTGAGGGCGCGCGCGAGAACAATCGCAAGCACGATCAAGATGAGCCAGGCGCCGAATAGGTACAGCATTCCCCAGCCCGTCTCCGGGCTGCTCTTCCAGAACACGGGTACCCCGAAGAGAAACGCCGCACAGAAAGGCAG
>JBCCKB010000131.1:0-8873 GCA_039027595.1 Pseudomonadota bacterium
CAATCTCGTCGATAGTCCCACCACCCACATAGCCCGGTGTGAAACGGCCCATGAACCAAATCGCCGCGACATAGGCGAAGGCCAGTAACAATCCTGGGACGACGCCGGCCAGAAACATCTCGCCCACCGATTGCTCAGCCACAAACGAATAGATGATCAGCATCGCAGATGGGGGGATTATCATCCCGAGAACCGAGCTTCCGGCAACGACACCCACGGCAAAACGTGGGTTGTAGTCATGGCGCAGCATCTCGGGGACACTCATCTTCGAGAACACCGAGGCAGAGGCGATCGACGATCCGGTAACGGCGGCAAAGACGGCATTGGCCCCTACAGTGGCCATCCCGATGCCGCCGGTGATGCGGCGGAAGCCCTGGTTCATTACGGCGTAGATATCGGCGCCAAGGCCCGCCTTTGAGACAATAAGACCCATGAACACAAACAGGGGGATCGTTGAGAACGTGTACTCCATGGCAGAATCGCCAATGGCAATTTTGGTCAGCGCGAAGGAAAGGTCGACCGAACCGCGCATCACCCAGATCGCAACAAAGCTCACAACGCCCAGGGCGATGGTGATGTAGACGCCCAGGTAGATCAGAACAACGATCGCGATGATCGAGATCAGGCCAATCTCTACCGGTGTCATGCGCCGTGGTCCTTGGGAGGCTCAGCTCCAATTTTAGGCGCGAGGACATGTAAGACAAAGTGAATCGCGCACAGGCAGGCTGACAGAAAGATTACCAGCTTTACCGGCCACCATGGTGCCGTGAAGACACCCGGGATTCCAAAAAAGTCTTGTGTTTCCCACATCTCGACGAAGTCTGGCCAGACCGCATAGGCCACAACTCCCATGAAGACGGCGCTCAATACATCGATCGCGCGCGATAGGGCGATCCCGGTCGGGGGGCGATTTCGACCCAGGAGGCCGAGAAACCCATCGGACCGTGTGAGCCGACCGACACGCACCACATCTGGGAGCTGAAGGAAGACAATCAGCACCATTGAGAATTGAACGATTTCATAAGCGCCAAGGAACGGTTTGTTGAAGAGCCCGCGCGCGAGAATGTCATAGTTCACAACCGCGATAAGGCCGATCACCACAAAAGTGCCGGCGGCATTCGCAGCAATGGCAATGCCGCCGGCAATCTTGGAGATGAGCGTCAAAAGACGGGCCTCGGTGTTAGTTGGTGAGCTCGGCGGCCCAGTCGCGGGTTGGCTTAAACCCTGCGTCCCGAAGCTTTGCCATATAGGCATTTAGCATTTCGGTGCCGGGTTGACCGGCATCATTGAGACCAGCGGCCCACTCCTCGGCCAGATTTGGCATAGCATTGGCCCACGCGGCGCGCTCCGCGGCATCAAGTTCGACGATCTGGCCACCCGCTTCGATGAACGCCTCGCGGCTGGCTTCCGCCCGGTCCATCGCGATGCCCGCGACGTGGTCTCGGTACGCCACCGCGACCTCTTCAAGGACGCCCTTCACTTCATCCGGCAACTTGGCCCAGTAGTCCTTGTTGACCGTGATCGTCTTCGAGTTCACCGCGCCCAAATCGGCCTGCAGCATGTAAGGCGCCACCTCGACCAGCTTGAATGTCTTCGATGCCTCGGGCCAGACCATCACGTGATCGACAAGCCCGGTTTGCAGCATATTGTAAAAGTCGGTCAGCCCGCCTCGGACGCCTGCTGCATCTTGGATCCCTTCGAGATACCGCAGGTTCATGCCTGCGCCCCCAACCTTTGCGCCCTCCAGGTCTGCGACGGCGGTGATCTGGTCCTTTGAGAATACCTGGTAGGTGTCGAGCACCACGCCGGTTGCAAGATAGACCTGGTTCTGGGCATCGAACTCGGCCTGCATTGCGGGGAATTCTTTGGCGATCTCATCCACGGCCTTGGCCACAGCACGTGCGTCTGACGCCACAAACGGGGTGACCGCAGCTATGGCTTGGCTTGGGAGTTTCGAATTGTGAAAGATCGTGGTGACGATCCCAATATCGCCCAGGCCAAGCTTCACGCCCTCCAGAACGCCCTTTGGCTTGACGATTGTTCCGCCATAGCTCTCTTGCCAGTCCATGGCGTAGTTTCCGGTTTCGGCAAGGCGCTTGTCGACTTCGGGAATAAAGAAGTTCGTGAATTCCTTTACCCAAAGCGCGCGGGCTGGATAGCCATCGATGACCACTGCTTTGATAGTTTCGGTGGCAGTTGCTGGGATCGCCATTGTTAGGGCGAGCGCTAATCCAACGGCCGTGCGTCGAGCAAAATCTCCGATCATGTTTAGTCCTCCCTGAAGTTTGCGAACGACCCGTCAGGCCCTTCGCCAAATTGTCTCCACCTGTGTTCCCGCTTGCTCAAATAGCTTGGACAGCGGGCAGAATTTCGCGGTTTGCTCGGCTACTTTTTGTAGCTCTTCGTCCGTAAATGAGCCGTTTGCTACGACGTTTTGGACCAGTTTGACGAATGGGACATCAACTTCCTCGGCGAGGGTCACACCACGCCGATCAAAATCGCAGGAGATGTCAATTGCGAGATGCCCGATGTCGACGCCAAGAGCTTTGGCGCATTTGTTTGCGATCACGTTGGTGCAGCCAACCAGTGCGGCCAACGCCGTTTCTGTGGGCGTAGGGCCCGTGTTTGATCCTCCGCGGGCCTCCGGTTCATCGATCGAAAATGACAGGTCACGGACACAAACGTCACTTTTTGAATGCGATGCGCCTTGGGCGCTGACCGTCAGGGTCACAGTGGTTTTTGGTCGGATCCTACCCAATGACTTCACACGAATTTGCAGACGTCATCGAAGGAAAAACGCGGCAAACGCTGAAAGAGCATCCTTTCATCGGCATATCCAAGATTGCACAGGAAGTTCGACCTTTGCGTTGTTCCCGCGAAGAACTCGGCATCAACAATCTCGTTGGAAAAGCCGGACATGGCGCCGACATCGAGCCCTAGGGCGCGCGCCGCTATCATGAAATACGCCCCTTGCAACGTACCATTCCGAAACGCGGTCGTCTCAATGTGCTCGGACTTGCCCTCGAACATCGGGCGTCGATCTTCGTGCGGAAAGAGAAACGGCAACTCTTTCCAAAACTCCAGGTCGTGGGCAATGATTGCCGTGACCGGGGCCGACATCATCTTCTCGATGTTTTTGGCTTTGAGAGACTTGGCCAGCCGATCCTTTCCCGATTGCGATGTCACGAAGAGAATGCGCGCCGGACATGAGTTCATGCTGGTTGGGCCGGCCGCTGTTATCGCGTAAATCTCCTCTAGTATCTCACGGGGCACTGGCCGATCTGTCCAGGCGTAATGCGATCGAGCTTCTCGTAGGATCAGGTCGATCGCGTCGTCCGATATTCGCGGGACGCGTGCCTTCAGTGCGAGAAAGCCCTCCTGAGCTTCCCTTCGCGCGGCGGTCAAGTCATCGTCAGCATGGACGTTCATTCCGCGGCCTCATTCGCCGCGTAGTCTTCCTCGGCGACGACCGGGTTCGCGCAGATCCCGATGCCTTCGATTTCAATCTCGATCGTTTCGCCCGGTCTGAGCCATCGCGGTGGTGTCTTTGCATGGCCAACGCCGGGTGGTGTCCCCATTGCGATCATATCGCCTGCGTCGAGGGTGGCGAATTCGGAGATGGTCGAAATAGTCTTTGCGACCGGCCAGAGCATGTCCGAAGTTGTTGCGCTTTGCAGGATCTCGTTTCCGACACGCGACTCGATCTTGAGGCCCCGTGCACCTTCAGGAAGCTCGTCCGGCGTCACGACATAAGGGCCCACGGGCCCTGTCGCGTCGAAGTTCTTTCCGGGCATCCACTGATGTGTTTTTCGCTGATAGTCCCGCACCGAACCGTCATTGAACGTTGTGTATCCAAAGACATGGTTGAGGGCAGCGTCTTCGGGAATGTGCTTGCCACCCTTTCCAAGGATCACCATCAGTTCGGCCTCGTAGTCGAGGCGTTCTGAACAGGACGGGCGGATCATTGGAGCGCCTGCCGGGATCATTGAATTCAGTCCGCGCATGAACAGGGCGGGATAGTCAGGGATTGCGTAGCCGCCTTCCTTGATGTGGTCCACATAGTTGAGCCCAAGGCAGATGATCTTGCCCGGCTGCGCCACCGGCAGGAGTGGTTCGATGGCGCGAACTTCTTCAACCAGCGCTTCGTCGATGCGATCCAGTAGCCGCACCGCTTCAGCCTCTCCTCGGATCAGGGCAGAGAGATCTGGTCCAACGATTGGGTCAAGAGCAGTGAGGTTCCGAGCGGAGTCTCCGTCCAAAACGTACACCCCGACTCCAGCAGCGCCGCGGCCAACAAGGAAACGCATGGCTTCTCCTCCCATTTCCTCACTTCTTTGGCGATAATTTTTTACATTGTCAAATAATATCGATTTTTCTAGGGTTGCCTTGGAGGTGCGGAATGCCGAGCTTTTCCGAATACAAGAAGACAGCCCGCGAACGCGGCGCGTTGGCCTACGAAGTTTACATGGTCACCAGTCGTCCATTGGTGGACCCGGAGACTTTTGCCGAGCATTTACCTGATCACTTGGCCTACCTTGCATCTCATGAGCACGAAGGTCGCCTGATGATGGCGGGGCCGCTGTCGGACGAGACAGGGGAAGAGATGAGCGGGATGGGATTTCAAATCTGGCGGGCGCAGTCCTGGGAAGATGCCAGGGCCCTCGCCGACGGCGATCCAATGCACCTCTCCGGCGTCAAGAGCTACGAGATGCGTCGTTGGCTGATCAACGAAGGTAGTTTCAATCTGACGGTCGGCCTTTCATCAGGCGGCTTGTCCCTCGGCTGAAGCATCAGGTTTCGGTTTCTTGGCGAGCACTCAATCGTGGTGCTGGCATTGTGCTGCGCCACGCAAGCGGTTTGGTTGACACTGATATTCCGAACCGTCAGCAGCCCATGGAAACACAAACCTGTACGGCGCTCATCTGATCTCCAAATTCTCTACCGGCAATCAATTTGAACTTTCTGGGCATAACGCCTTCGGTGCCATTTGTCTCCATCCAACGCTTTCTGCAGGGCCTTGCTCAAATCCCTCCCTCATGCGCGGCGCACATGTCGTGGAGGCGATCATTGGCTCATGGGCCGCAGCGCGTACTTTCATCGGTGAATTGGTGTAGATCCTTCAATGAGGCGGCGAATACGAGCCTTTGGTGGAAAGAAATTTATAATTTAAAAACAGAATTTTATAGGCCACTATCGTGCTTCGGAGGCCGATAAGACAAATGATGCCTTCGTTGTCCACGTGAACAGCTGCTTGGCATCTTGGTGCGCGACAAAGAAAAACGTGCGATGGTCTTTCAGCCGGGACCTAGCCGAACTCTGGTCCATCAAGGCGCTCAACCAAGTACTGTCCCGTCTTGCGGTAATGCTGAAGAAGACAGACCGTCGCCATATCAGCGTCGCGATCCAACGCTGCCGCTAGAATGTCAGCGTGCTCCTTGCTCACGTCCCTCGATGTATACTCCTCGGTACGTCCAGCCAGGAAACGGTAACGAATGTTCAAATCGTAGAGTTGGCCGCAGAAGTGCATGAGAAGAGGGGACTTACATGCTGACAAGAGCGCCATGTGGAACGCCTTGTGTTGCGCCTCGAACTCCGAGACGTCCCGCCTAGGTGTGCGAACCATGCGGTGGTGCACAAGAACAAGGTTTTCTTCCCATGCCAAGTCAGCGAACACCAAGCTCTCGCGAAGCGCCATTTCCTCGAGCGCGCAGCGTAGCTTGAGGATTTCTCTAAACTGATCCTCGCTCACGCGCGCCACGCGAAATCCACGCTGATCAAGGCGTTCGACCAATTGATCGGAGGTCAAAAGGCTAAGGGCTTCGCGGATGGGCGAGGCGCCAGCATCCATGGTGCTCTTTAGGATCTCCACCTTAAGTCGTGAGCCGGGCGCGATTTCAGCGGACACAATCTTGGACCGCAAATCCTCGTAGACCCTTTGGGTGATCGACCCCGGTCCTGCGGACCCTTCAACTGAGAAGCCTGTCATCGACTTGTTCATGATCACGAAGAACCTCACAACGCCTTTTACCGATATATTAGGGCATGAGGTTAGGCTTGTCGATTTTTATGACACCCCGTCCAATCCCCTCGACCTTCTTGTTTGTAGAGACGCCCAATCGGAGCCTTCACCAAAGTGCGCGAATTGCGCTACGCATTCCCTGTTGAATCTGAGTGCTTGTTAATCTGATTTGGGATCGGCGAGACGCGTGTCTGGGATGGCGGGAAGAGACGTAGACAGTATTGAAGACGGCGTATTGGCCCAAGCGCTCGAGATTTGCGACGCCGGCGTCGCAATTTTCGGGCCCGATGGGGGCGCGTTCTTCACAAATCGATTGTTTGTGGCGCACATGGAAGCCCTGGGGTTCTCTGAGAACTCCTTGACATGGGCGGCGTTCGTCAGCGCGATCGTATCCCTGGATCCGAGGCTTCAAGACCTGACGAATTCCGACCCCTCCGGTTCTTCAGCCTCCGCGTTTCTAGATGGGCCCGAAGGCGCGTCATTCGCCCTAAAATTATCCGATCTTCGTGATGGATTCCGCCGGGTGTCTTTGAGCGATGTCACCGCGCAGCGGCAGCGCGAGGCACGCGCTCGTGAGCACGCCGACCAACTTACCGCGATTCTAGAACACGTTCCCCACGGGGTCTCGTATCTCGGCTCTGACGGACGATTAATGGTGGCCAACGACGAGTTCTTCGAGGTGTTTCATTTTCCCGATTGGATGGGAGAAGGCACGCCAGGCTATGAGTTCACTCGCGAGATCTTGCGACGCCAAACCCAGCTCAAAGGGGCCGCGCTCGAACGTGCCGCCGAGGACCGCCTCGAGCGGATCTACCGAGAGTGCCGCGCGAGCGGTCTCTCACAGGACACCGAATATCTCGACGATGGTCGGATCATTGAGATTCGCCGAAAGCTCCTTCCGGAGGGTAGCCTCGTTGAGACCTACATTGACGTGAGCGAGCGCGAGAGTGCGCTCCAGGAGGCACGGCGCACCGTAGGGCTTTACAGGGCTGTCGTGGAAGATCAGACGGAAATGATCTGTCGATTTGACAGGGACTTTTGCCTGACTTTTGCTAATGCCGCCTATCGCGACACGTTTCAGCTGCCGAGTGAGGATATTCTTGGAAAGAAGATATTTGACCTGATCCCTGACCCAGAGGTTAGTTCGGCGATCCATGATGGTCTAAAGTCACTCACTCCCGATGCACCCGTGTTCTCCGATACGTTTCAGGAAGTGACAGCTAACGGCGATAGCGTCTGGCAAACCTGGATCAACCGCGCGATCTTTGCGGAAGACGGAACGCTTCTTGAATACCAGGCCGTAGGTCGCGACGTATCCGCAGAGCGCGAGGCACGTGACGCGCTAAGCCAGGCCGAAAAGCTTAGTGCGATGGGGGGCCTTTTGGCCAGCGTCAGCCACGAGTTGAACAATCCTCTCTCCATTCTTGTAGGACAATCGCAACTTCTAGAGGAGATCTCGGAGGATCCCGACGCGCAAGGACGTGCGGGTCTCATCCGGGTCGCGGCCGAGCGCTGCGCGCGGATCGTTCGTACGTTTCTTTCCATGGCGCGTCAAAAGCCCCCGGTTCGTGCTCCGACCGATCTTGCCGCGCTTTCGCGCGAAGCGATCGAACTGGTGGCTTACGCACTGAGAACCAACCGAGTAATCGTAGATCAGTCGATCTCGACATCGCCCGTGATCGTCGAAGGAGACCGCGACCAGCTCATTCAAGTGGTGGTCAATATTCTGATAAATGCTCAGCAGGCATTGTCGGAAGTGGATGGCGAGCGCCACGTGAGAATTACCGTCCTGGTCGATGGTCTCAATGCCGTCCTTGAAATCTCTGATACTGGTCCGGGGATCAAACCGGCGACAATAGAGCGGATCTTTGAACCCTTTTTTACCACTAAACCCGAGGGCGTCGGCACGGGAATCGGGCTTGCTGTCAGCCGCAACATTGCCCTGGCCCACGGCGGAACTCTCGAGTGTGAAAACGGGCCTGAAGGCGGAGCGCGTTTTCGCATGACGCTTCCATTGGCAAGCAGGGTAACTGGTGAGGCTGGTCTGGATGATACTGTGGAGATCTGGCGTGGCCTTTCGCCGTTGTCGGTCCTGTTTGTCGATGACGAGGCGGGCATTGCAGATACCGTGCGAGACATTCTCGAAACGAGCGGTCATCGGATGATTAAGGCTGGGCACGGCCGCGAGGCGCTGGATGTCCTAGGACGGGAAAAGGTGGATATCCTCATTACCGATGTGCGGATGCCGGTAATGGATGGGCCCGCACTCTGGGCCGCGTTAAAGGAAAACGGGCTTCACCCGCTTTCCGCAGTCGGTGTTGTGACAGGCGACACGCTCAGCCCAGACGTCCAGCGGTTCCTCGACGAAACCGGGGTGCCGGTGGCAGAGAAGCCGCTAACGACCGAAGACATCAAGCGGCTCATTGTAACGATCATCTCGGCAGATCAGTGATATTTGGCGCGAGCTTAGGGTGCCTCATTCTGAGCTTTGCGGATGCACTGGATCGAGCCCCAGGTGCCTCGGAGCGCAAATGTGCGAGCGAGCGTGGGGTGACCGCGACATAAGCGCCTGAGGGCGGCCGTTGGATCCTCGCTCATTCGTCTGTGGTTCGATATCAATAGTAATGTGCCGGGTATTCAATCGCTTCCAAAGGCTCGCAATAGGCGCGCCTTTGGCGAGGTCTGTTCCGGAGCCCCCGCGACGCAGATCGGTTGATCGAGCCGCAAATGTGATGTTGCCGTCTGCAGCAGCGTGGCCTCACACTGGCGGAACCCGTGACGGTGGCTTTGGCGCGCATCCGACATAGCAATGTTTGAAATGGAATTCGGAGCCTGAATTCTCGGTGGACGACGG
>JBCCKB010000132.1:0-8852 GCA_039027595.1 Pseudomonadota bacterium
CTGCGCCCCTCGATTCTTTGGAACGACACGCGCGCGCATGCAGAAGCAGCGGCCCTGGACGCGGATCCCGAGTTCCGCCGGGTGACGGGCAACATCGTATTTCCGGGCTTCACAGCACCGAAGCTCGTGTGGCTTGCGGCGCATGAGCCAGACAAAGTGGATCAAACCGCCAAAGTTCTGCTCCCGAAAGACTACCTGCGCCTATGGCTGACCGGCGAGCATGTCTCCGAGATGTCGGATGCCGCCGGTACAAGTTGGCTCGATACCGGCGCGAGAAACTGGTCGGATCCTTTGTTGGAAAAGACCGGGCTTAGCGCGGCGCAGATGCCACGGCTCGTGGAAGGATCCGACGTTTCAGGGGAGCTGCGCGCCGAGATCGCTGATCTGTTTGGTTTACCTGTTGGGACACCGGTGGCCGGGGGCGGTGGCGACAATGCGGCATCGGCGGTTGGCGTCGGCGTTTTGAGTGTTGGGCAAGCCTTTGTCTCGCTGGGAACGTCGGGTGTCTTGTTTGCGGCAACGCAAGGGTACTCGCCTAACGCGGAAACGGCGGTTCATACATTCTGTCATGCTCTACCAAACACTTGGCACCAGATGGGGGTGATCCTTGCTGCGACGGATGCATTGAACTGGTACGCTCGCCTCACGGGCGTGCCGCCTGGGGACTTGACCGCGGGTCTTGGCGCCCTCAGGCCACCGGGGAGGGCCCGCTTCCTGCCGTATCTCGGCGGTGAAAGAACGCCTCTAAACGACGCCGGTATAAGAGGGGCGTTTCTTGGTCTTGAGCATGCGACGGACCGCGACGCCGCGACACGTGCGGTCCTTGAGGGTGTCACGTTTGCGCTTTGTGATTGCCGCGATGCGCTTGCCGCGACCGGTACGAAGATTGAGCGTCTCACCGCCGTCGGAGGCGGTTCGCGCTCTGACTACTGGCTGGAGGCGATCGCAACGGCGCTGGAACTGCCTGTGGATCGGCCCGTGTCGGGAGACTTCGGCGCTGCTTTTGGTGCCGCGCGTCTCGCTCAGATCGCGACAACTCGCGGTGGTTCGGAATTGGCGTCACCCCCACGGATGGCGCAGAGTTTTGAACCAAATGCAGCCCTACGAGGTGGGTTTGAAGACGGCTTTTCGCGTTACAAGACTGCACGGCAAAGGATCCAAGGATTGGACTGAGCGGATAGCCACAGCAAGATGCCGCCCCAATCGCGCCCCGATCGCGTCCGAACAATCGCCTTATTTGTTTTTGATTGTAGACAGAAAGACACCAATACCCCTATGCAATGCCCGGGGAAGGATGCGGAGTGGCTATGGATCACCGGCAGCGTTCCCCGACCCCATCGGCGAACGTGGAACTTCAGCCAAGTACTCTAAGCACCTTAAAAAAGGCGCTTTTTCTCCTGTCACACCGTGAGCGTAGACACTTGGGAATGCTTGCGCTGGTCGTCATCGCAATGGCGGTGTTCGAGGTGGCCGGAGTTGTCTCGGTGATGCCGTTTCTTGCGGTGCTTGCAAGCCCAAGCGTGGTGGAGACCCATCCGGTTCTCGCAGGACTCTACGACTTCGCCGGGTTCACTTCGACTGATAGATTTTTGATTTTTCTGGGTATCTGTGCGTTTTTAGTCCTGGTGATAGCTGCCCTTGTACGAATGCTGGGGCAGTACGCCCTGATACGTTTCGCCCAAATGCGTCGCCACACAATCAGCGCCAGGCTTCTCAAGGGATACTTGGGGCGCCCATACGAGTTCTTTCTGAACAGACATACGGGCGCGCTGACCAAGGCGATATTGAATGAGGTGGACACCGTCATACACCTCGTGATGCAGCCCGCAGTCTTAATGCTGGGGAATCTGGTGAGCCTTGCCGCCATTGCGGTCATGTTGCTGGTGGTTGATCCGGTTATTGCACTGGGAGCAGCCGGAGTTCTCTCCGCCGCCTATCTGATGATTTATGGCAAGGTGCGGTCTCATCTTGTACGTTCCGGTGAGCGCCGTCTCGAGGCGGACAGCCTGCGATTTAGGACGACATCAGAAACACTGGGCGGCATAAAGGACATCAAGCTTCTTGGGCGGGAAGCGCGGTATTTCACGCGCTTTTCCAATGCGTCCGAAGCGGTAGCTCGGGAATACACCAAGAGCCTCGCTCTGTCGGATGTGCCGCGATACGCGATCGAGGCCGTGGCGTTCGGCGGGATCATCCTCATATGCGTCCTGTTGCTGACGCGGAGCGGTAGCGCCGACGCCGCATTGGCGGAAGTGTTGCCCCTGCTCGGCCTCTTTGCTTTCGCGGGTTACCGGATGATGCCCGCGATCCAGGCAATTTACCGCGCGGTGACCCAGATTGGGTTTGGAGCATCCGCCGTCGAAACCCTCTATCGCGACTTGACCGAGAACATCGAGCACAGCACTCCATTTTCGACTGTGCCGGCTCCCCCGTTGCGCCTTAAGAAAGAACTTAAGTTGGACGGGGTAACATACAGATATCCTGGGAATAATCGGGCTGGAATCTACGATATCGCAGTAACGGTACCCGCCCTATCGACCTTGGGCATAGTGGGAGGGACAGGAGCAGGGAAGACCACGCTGGTTGATGTGATCCTAGGACTACTTGGTCCACAGGAAGGCCGCATTTTGGCTGATGGCCAGGTCTTGAATTCGGAAACCATGTCATCCTGGCGCGCAGGCATCGGCTATGTGCCGCAAGACATCTTCCTGCTGGATGCGTCCATTGCCGAAAATATCGCTTTGGGGCAGGGGTCAAAGGAAATCGACATGACCCAGGTCGTGCGGTCCGCTTCAATGGCCCGTCTCGATCAATTCATCGCCGACCTTGCCGAAGGATACGACACGCATGTGGGTGAACGCGGTGTGCGCTTGTCGGGCGGACAGCGCCAGCGGATCGGGATTGCGCGGGCGCTGTACCACAACCCGGATGTCATTGTCTTCGACGAAGCAACGAGCGCGTTGGACAACGCCACTGAAAATGAGGTGATGGCCGCCATCGATGGGCTCGCGGGACGAAAAACGGTTATTATGATCGCCCACCGTCTGACGACGGTCGCGAGATGCGATCGGATCGTGGTATTGGAACGCGGGCGCATCGCTGGCGTCGGCACGTTCGAAGCGCTTTCAAAGGAAAGCGCGGCCTTTCAGAGAATTGCCCAGTCGGCGCGAAGCGAACCCCGTTGAACCCCTTGCTGAACCGCAGCAATGACTTGTTTGCAACAGCGCGCAAAGCGCGGAGCCCCTTAGTACCCTCTGCAAGTCGGCGTTCCGCGCGCCACCCTGACAGTCCCTATGCAGCGTCGCGACGTGTGCGAACCCGGAACAGCCAGAAATCGATCGCCTCGTCCGCTTCCGCCATTGTCAAGTCGTGGAGATCCGCGAGATACCTGGTGAACTTGTAGCGATCTCCTGCGATGAGCGCGAGGTCGAACGCCCGAACCGCAGGCCATTGCGACTGCATTTGGTCAGCGAGATCGTTCCAGGCGGCTTGTACGTCTTCCCAATGCATCGACGTCTCCTTGCCCTCGGTTTGAAGCATGCGCCGAAGGGAGTAAAGAGAAGCCTAATGGCCGAAATATTGTACTACAGCGCGTTCTGAACCGTGCGTGCGCCCGCGGAGATGTCCTGGCCAACGCCGTCGACGGTGTTGCACGCGCCCAGCCCCAAGAGCAGGGCCACAATCAGTAGTCGCTTCATCCGTTATTCCTCATGCCACCAGACATCTGGCTGAAACCCAATCCAATCGCCGTAGATCGGCAGGTTCTCGGGGTACTTCAGTTCCTTCGCGTGAGCAATCTTGGCGTCGGGTCGGTACCAAACTGGGATAACATAACGCCCCGCAGTCAGAATGCGGTCGAGCGCACGGGTCGCGGCAATAAAGTCGTCGTGGCTTTCGGAGGTCAAAAGTCGATCGATCATCGCCTCGGCTGCCGGGCTCTTCATGCCCATCCAGTTGCGGGACCCTTCAGTGTCGGCTGCTTCGATGCTCCAATAGAGGTTCTGCTCGTTCCCGGGAGATAGCGAGAGCCCGCGCGTGTACCACGCCATTCCGAAATCAAAACTCGAGCTGCGCTCCTTCAGTTGCGCGCTATCGATCGTGGTTACCTCGGGCGTAATCCCAAGCCGTGCCAAAGCAGGCAAGTAGAGGTCGATGATCTGCTGAGTTTCGTTGGATCCTTGCGAAAGAACGATCTCGAAGGTGAAGGGCTCACCCTCTGCGTCCTTGAGAATGCCGTCGTCGACACGCCAGCCAGCTTCCTCCAGCAGGGCTAAGGCGCTGCGGATATTGGCCCGGTTACGTTCGCTGCCATCCCCGGTCGGAAGCGCGTACCCCTCTAGCGTTCCAGGCAAGAGCTCGTCCTCGAAAGGCGCGAGAAACTCTGCGACACGGGCCTCGGCCGGTCCTTGCTCCATCCCGAGGACCGAGTTCGAGAAATAGGACGTGATCCGTGGCAGTTCACCACCATTCAATGTTTGGTTGATGAATTCGTAGTTGAACGCGAGGATCATCGCTTCACGCACGCGCCAGTCCGAAAACACCGGTAAGCGCGTGTTCATCACAAGTCCGGTGATGCCCGATGGCCGCTGGTGAGGGATCAGCGACTTGATGACATTGCCCGCCTCCACGGCCGGGAAATCATAGACTGTGTCCCACTTTTGCTGGTTGGTTTCGCGCATGGTCGTCAGTACGCCCGCCTTGAAGGCCTCGAACATGACGTTGCCGTCACCGAAGAACTCCATGCGTATCTCGTCGAGATTGGCCTGTCCCCTCATGAAGGGGACATCCTTGCCCCAGTAGTCGGGGTTACGCTTAAGGCTCACGAACCGCCCCGCCTCAAAATCGTCGATCACATAGGGCGCTGTCGTGATCGGGATCGTGTCGATGCCGGACGCAGCAAAATCAAGTCCATCCCATTGAGCTTTCTTCAGGATCGGACGCATGCCCATAATCAGGGCGAGCTCACGGTCCGGTTCGTTGAAGGTGAAACGCACCGTGCGTTCCCCCACCGCCTCGGCGCTCGCAACCTTACTCCAGGAGCCGTGATACCGCGGGTGGCCCACTGTGCCCAAGGTTTCGTAGGACCAGATCACGTCCTCGACCGTCACAGGGGTTCCGTCGGAGAATCGGGCCTCGGGTCGCAGCGTGAATTCCACCCAGCTCCGCTCGGAATCGGTCTCTACCGATTCGGCCAAGAGCCCGTAGAGCGTGAATGGTTCGCCGTAACTCCGCCCCATCAAGCTCTCGTATGCGAGGAAACGGAGCTGCCATGGCACGTTGCCTTTGAGAATGTGCGGATTGAGGGAATCGAAGCTCCCAACCTCTCCTTGAATGATCCGCCCGCCCTTTGGCGCGTCGGCGAAAGCGTAGGGGAGGGACACAAAATCCGGTGGCAGAGCCGGGTCCCCATACATAGCTATGCCATGTTGAGGTTGCGCGTGACCGGCACCCGCGATGCAAAGCAGGATCGCGGCGGCGGCTCCTGCCCGGGCCCGGACGAAAAACTCCTTGCTCATATCCGCAACAATCCCTCTGCTCGTTGTATTTGTTGGCGGAAAGCGTAGTCGCGGACTCTTGGCTTTTCAAACTTTTAGCTTGGCCCTGGGCGAGAGCTTGCGTATAAAGAGGGCACTGCTCGATAGGTTTCTTGCCTGTATGAAACCTGCCTCAATAACTGAACGCCGGCCTCGTGCCGGCGTTTTTTTTGGCAGATCCTAGAGCGCCCGCACAGCCCGGCGGCACCCTCATCCCCAGCCCATAAAGAAGAAGCGCGCCCCGAGGGACGTGGTTTCTTCCGTGCCTAAGCCTTCGCGCGCCGCGCGAGCCGAAGCGCGCCGAGACCTGCGAGAATCAGCGGCAGGGTTGCGGGGAGCGGGACTGGTGCGGGCGAGCTGTCCGGCAATCCCGTTATCTCATAGGTCCAGTCGCTCGCATGTGATTGCATCCAAGATGATGTCCCCGTTCGGTCGTCTCCAAAAAACTGCCAGCGTCTACCGTTGTCGGTGAAGGAGCCCGGTACAAAGCCACTCGGGAGTTGAACCAAAGCTCCGGAGACAGCGGTTCCGGGGATGTTTGGTATGGACACCAAGACGTCGAGTACGCCGATGTCGCCGAAGGGAGCGATTACACCGCTGAAAGATGTAACTTCCGATGCCTCAAGCAAACCGTTCCCATTGGCGTCATCAAACTCGATCGAGAAGTCGAGCCCAAGAAATGTGTCAACTCCTCCAAGATTAGAGCCCGTCGCCTTAAGCGTCGCCGTTGAGATTGCGCTCGCCGACGCCGCAAGGGCGACCAGCACAAAGATAGTCAATGTCATATAGTCCCCCAGTACAAAATAACGCATGCGTTCCGAGAGGGCCTTTCTGACCCGCCAAACCGACTCAAGGATCTGCAAACACTGGCCGAAAACAGCCGCAACCTTCGGCGGGTCTCAGGCCGGAGCGGGGCGGGGGCGCGAGGACCATAGGATCGCGCCGATCAGCGCGATGTTGAGGACGTTCCAGCCGATGCCGTTCAGGATCGCCAGGCGGTAGCTGCCCGAGAGGTCGTAAAGCACGCCCGAGATCCAGCCGCCAAAGGCCATGCCGACAATCGTGGCGAAGGTCAAAAGTCCGACATAGCGGCCCGCTTCGTGTGAGGGCAGATACTCGCGGACGATGATCGAATATGAGGGCACGATCCCGCCCTGGCTGAGGCCGAAGACTGTTGAGACCACGTAAAGTGACACGAGGCTCCCTGCGGGCAGGTAGAGGAAGAGTGCCACACATTGGAGCATCGCGCCGATGATGAGGGTAACAACGCCTCCCAACCTGTCAGCCAATAGGCCAGAGACAAGCCGGGACACCACGCCCCCAAAGAGCATCAGTGACAGCATCTCGGCGCCCGCCGCCGCCCCAAATCCCAGATCCATGCAAAGCGCAACGATATGGACCTGCGGCATGGACATGGCCACGCAGCAGGAAATACCCGCAATAAAGAGCATCCCCACGAAGAGAGCCTTTGGAAGCCCCACGTTTTTTGCGCGCTCTTGTGCCGCGCCGTCCGATTGCGCCCTTGCCGCATCCGACACCCTGCGCCGAAGAAAGAGGGACATCGGCAAGAGCGTGATGGGCAGGACGACAGCGACAGTGAGATATGCGGAACGCCAACCACCCCCTTCAAGGATGCTCGCAAGAATGATCGGCCATATGGCGCCAGCCAGGTAGTTTCCGCTTGCCGTCACGGCGACCGCAATGCCGCGACGCCGCAGGAACCAATGCGAAATATCTGCAATGAGAGGCGCGAAACAGGCGGCCGAACCGAACCCGATGGCTAGATGCGCCGCCGCGACAAGCGTAATCGACCCCGCCCAACCCGCGGCGACGAACCCGGCGGCTTGTAGAAGTGCCGCGCCGATCAGACATGGCGTCACGCTAAAGCGGTCTACCCAGCGACCGATCGTTAAGCTTCCGATCGCAAATCCGACCATGCAAATGGTGTACGGGATCGCGGCATCTGCCCGGTCGATTGCGAACTCGCTCTGAATCTTCGGTAAGACGACGATTACGGCCCACATGCCGACACTGCCGATGCAACCAATCGCGAGCGTGAGCGCAAGGCGCAGCCAAGCATATGGCGTGTCGTGAAGATCCCCTGCTGTCATGCGCGCGAGGCTAGGGTGTTTCGCGGCAAGGTAAAACGTCAATTCGCTCCGGTGCATGCGCGTCTTGCGCTGGGGTTTTCTTTGCACCTGCAGCATGTATTCTCGCCGCAGCAGGAACACAGGGTACCAGCATGTCACTTTCAGGAAAGACCGCCATCGTCACAGGGTCCAATTCAGGGATTGGACTGGGAATAGCCACCGAGCTGGCTAAGGCGGGGGCGGATGTGGTGCTGAACTCCTTTACCGACAACGACGACGATCATGCGCTCGCCAAGGACATCGCCAACGCAACGGGGACAAACACCCGCTACATTCAGGCCGACATGTCGAAAGGTGACGCCTGTCGCGCCCTGGTGGAGCAGGCTGGAGCCTGCGATATCCTCATCAATAATGCCGGGATCCAGCACGTGGCCGGGATCGATGAGTTTCCAACCGGCACTTGGGACGCGATCATCGCGATCAACATGTCCTCGGCGTTCCACACCACAGCCGCGGCGTTGCCGATGATGCGGGCGGCTGGTTGGGGCAGGGTGATCAACATCGCCTCGGCCCATGGCCTCACGGCATCACCCTACAAATCAGCCTATGTCACGGCGAAACATGGGGTGGTGGGGATGACGAAGGTTGTGGCCCTTGAAACGGCGCAAGAGCCGATAACGGCGAACGCGGTTTGTCCGGGCTACGTGCTCACACCTTTGGTCGAGGCACAGATCCCAGACACAATGAAGGAATACAACATGAGCCGGGACGACGTGATCAAGAACGTTATGCTTGAACGCCAGCCCTCCAAGGAGTTCGCCACCGTGGAGCAGATGGGGGGCACTTGTGTCTTTCTGTGCTCCGACGCCGCAGCGCAGATTACCGGAACCACGATTTCGGTCGACGGAGGCTGGACGGCGCTCTAGCGGGACATATGACGAGCGATGTCTGAGCCTCACCCAAAGCGCATCAATCTGGCCCTTCAAGGTGGCGGGGCCCACGGCGCCTTTACCTGGGGTGTGCTTGACCGACTTCTTGATGAGGCTGATGTCGAGATCGCCGCGATCTCTGGTACCTCTGCCGGCGCGCTGAATGGCGCGGCGTTTAAGGCGGGTATGGTCGAAGGTGGGCGAGAGGCGGCGAGGGCAAATTTGGAGTGGCTCTGGGGGCAAATCGGCGCAACAGGGGACTGGCGGCTTACACATTGGATGGCCGCGTTTTCCCCCGC
>JBCCKB010000133.1:0-8818 GCA_039027595.1 Pseudomonadota bacterium
CCGAGGCTCGCGCGGCATTCAAGAGCCACCCGGTCGCATGGATCGCATCAGCGGATCAATGGTCGGGCGTGCGGCACCCGACTGTCGGCGCGCCAAGAGCGGTTCAATGCCGATGCGAGCCAAAAACTCGGGATCTGGAAAAGAAAACGTGCCCGGAGCGATGTGCCCCGGACACTGTTTCGCAGCGTCGCGCTTGGACGGCTACGCGATCTTGTTGCGCCGTCGTGACAATACGCCCGACCATTGATCCGCTGATACGATCCATGCGACCGGGTGGCTCTTGAATGCCGCGCGAGCCTCGGTACTGTTCACCCATGCGATCTTTGCTGATTTTCGTCGTTCTCGCGCTCTCGGCCTGCGGCGGACGCAGCCTCACGCCAGCCGAGCGCGCCTTTACTGATACGGTGATGGGACCTGCCCTGGTCACCGACGACGTGCGACTTGTTAAGGGCGCGGTGGTCGGCCTGATCCCTGTCACCGTGAACCCAAGACCCCAAACAAGTTGCCGAGAGCGTCTCTATCCTCCGATAACCGAGCCCGTCGAGGCGACGTACCCTGCCTTTGCTCGAAGAGAGACGGTATACTACACGCGGGCCTTCTGGTCGGACGATTTTCTCGCGGGGTATCCCCAGGCGCTCGACCTTGATCAGGCGATGCGGCTTGCCCACGAGCTCACCCATGTCTGGCAGTGGCAGGAACGCGCGAAGACGGGATACCACCCGTTCTCGGCGGTGCTCGAACATGTGAGAAGCGCGGACCCGTACCTGGTGGAGATAGATGAAACCAGGGCGTTTGGCGATTACGGCTGGGAACAGCAGGGCGCGATCGTGGAAGAATTCGTGTGCTGCCGCGCGCTCGACCCAAACGGTGCGCGAACAGCGCAGTTAACCTCCCTCGTTCGACAGGTTTTCCCCGCGGCCATGGCCCGGGACACGGCCCGCCCCAACGCGATCCGCCTGCCGTGGGAGGGCGCCGAACTCCAAGGAATTTGCAGCTAGGGTTCGCTCGAAGGCCGACCAACCACCGCTCGGGAAACTGTTTATGATCCGCATTCTCGCAACCGTCCTTCTCTTGGCAGGCCCCGCCATCGCCCAAGACGTCGAACTGGAGCTTGTTCTTCTGGCGGATGCATCAGGATCAATCGACAGCGCGGAGATCCTGTTTCAACGAGAAGGGTATGCACGGGCGATCACCGATCCCCGCGTGGTCGAGACGATTGAGAACACGGCCTATGGCAAGATCGCTGTCACCTATGTGGAGTGGGCGGCTGCAGGCGCCGAAGACGTGGTTGTCCCATGGATGATCATTGACGGCGCGGAAACCGCCACTGCCTTCGCCGAGGCCCTTATCCCGCCGCCACGGCGAGCCTTCGGACGGAACTCCATTGGTTCGGCGTTGCTAACGGGGGTTCGGCTCATCGACGAAAACGGGATCGAGGGCTGGCGCAAGGTCATCGATTTTTCAGGCGACAGCGCCAATAACTGGAATGGCCCCACGATCGCCGAGGGCCGCGCCGCCGCGTTGGAGGCGGGCATCGTGATCAACGGGCTGGCGATCCTCTGCCGAACGTGTTCCGGCCCGCCGCGGGGAGGCGATCTCGCCGGGCGCTATGAGGAGCGGATCATCGGGGGACCGGGCGCGTTCGTTGTTGCCGCCGAAGGCCCGGACGATTTCGAAGACGCGGTGCGCCGCAAGCTGATCCTGGAGATTGGCGGGCATGCGCCAGGATCACGTTTCGCCGAAACCCAGCTTCCCAAGTGACAAGGTGACGATGCTCTGGCTTGATGGCGCCCGAGGGTAAGCGCAGGCGCAAGGAGAGCAGAGATGTCGGGCAATCTTGGATATGCGGCGGTCATGTTCGCCGCCGGCATTGGCATCCCGGTCCTGGCGGCGCTCAATGCCGCGCTTGGTGTTCGCATCGGGTCGCCGGCGGCGGCGGCCGTTCTTCTTTTTGCGATCGCGCTTCTTGCGGCGTGCCTCACGACCCTGGCGACAACCGGGGGCCGGTCGCTCGCGCTCATCCCCGCGCAGCCGAAGCACCTCTATCTCGCAGGTCTGTTTGTGGCTTTCTATGTCCTTTCGATAACCTGGATCGCCCCAAGATTTGGAGTGGGCAACGCGGTCTTTTTCGTGCTTCTCGGGCAACTCGTCGCCGCCGCCGCGATTGATCATTTCGCGCTCTTTGGAGCGAAAGGGGCAAGCCTCACGGGGACACGCGCCCTTGGCATTGGATTGATGGCGGCGGGGGTCCTCCTGACGCAAAAGGCAAGCGCCTAGGGCGTTAAAGCTCGCGGGTGTGGACGGGCGAACGGTGCATCGGGCCAAGAACGGGCCGAGCCATCTTCGGAGGTTGACCCCCCGGGCCCCTCGCGGCACGCTCTTGCGGGAAGGAAGGGCACGGGACGGTGCAAAGAGTTGATCGCTTGCGGGCAGAGCTCGGGCTTCGGTGGATGTTGCGCCGCGAGCGCAAGGCGCGCGGCCTCCGGGTCACCGACATTCTGAAGCTCTCGGAGGAGACCCAAGTTCTAGGCGGGCGCCACGGTGACCGCGAGGTTGTGATAAAACGCCATTTGGGCCCCGAGGCGTCAGTGCGCGCGGGGGCACAGGCCGACGAACTCGCAATCCAGCATCCGCGCATGGGAGAGGGGCCATACCGGGTTCCCGAACCGCTTCTGGCGTTTCCCGAACATGGCGTCGTCGTGATGGAACGCGCGGCCGGGCAGCGGTATGATCACGCACTGCGCAACAGGCCAGAAACGCGGGCCGAGCTTCTTCGACGCGCTGGCGCGTGGCTGGCCACCTACACCGAGCTCCGCCGCGTCGAAGACACGTTCGGCGGCGGCTTCTGGATCAAGACGCGGCGGAGCGCGATGGAGACCTTGAGCGAAGGTCCCGACCGCGATCGGCTTGCCATGCTGATCGACCGAATGGAACACGAGCGCGCGAGACTGGGCCCCTGCCCGCTGACGCGCGTGCGAAGCCACGGCGACTTCTCGGTTCTCAACCTGATGGTTGACGGCGAGACCGTGTGGGGTGTGGATCTTCAAAACCGCAGTTGGATCGCGCTCGCCAAGGATATAGCGCGCTTTCTCGTGCACCTGGAAATCCTTATGCCCCATGGTGACACCGACGGCCCTTGCGGGCTCGCCGCCGAGGATTGCGAAGCGCTTCTCTCTGCGCCCGGTCTCATCAGGCGGAGCGAGGCGGAGGGCATGCTTCCCTTCTTTGTGGCCGCCGAACTTTCTGGACGGCTCGTAAGCGAGGCGCGGATTCCGCGTGTTCTGGAAAACGCCCGTGCGCTTGCAGATCGGATGGCGGATACGCCCTCAGACCAGGCGGCCGTCCTTTAGCGTCAGAACTCGGTCCATTCGCGCAGCGAGGTCGGGGTTATGTGTGGCAATCAGCGCCGAAAGGCCGGTTTCGCGCACAAGACCCAGGAGAACATCAAAGACCTTTTCCGAGGTGGTGGGATCAAGGTTGCCAGTGGGCTCATCGGCCAGAAGCACGGATGGACCGTTGGCAAGCGCGCGGCAGAACGCCACGCGTTGCTGCTCTCCGCCCGACAGCGCGGCGGGCCGATGTCCTACACGCCCCGAGAGCCCCACCCTCTCCAGGAGGTCACGCGCGCGGGCGGCAGCACCCGCTTCGGAAACCCCATTGGCGAGCTGCGGAAGGCGCACGTTCTCCTCGGCCGTGAACTCCGGCAAGAGGTGATGGAACTGATAAATAAAGCCCACATCCCGGCGGCGCGCCTCGGTTCGAGCACGGTCGCTCGCGTGGGTCAGATCTTCTCCCTCGATGATCACGCGGCCCTGATCAGCCGTATCGAGAAGGCCCGCGATGTGCAGAAGCGTCGACTTCCCCGCCCCGGACGGCGCCGTGAGCGCCACGACCTCGCCCGCAGCCAGCGCCATGGAGGCATCCGCGAGCACCGTCAGCGCGTTTGGCTTGCCGGGATTGTACCCCTTACCAATCGCCTCGAGCCGCAAGGCCTCACTCATAGCGGAGCGCCTCGACAGGGTTTAGCCGCGCCGCCCGTCGCGCCGGAAACAGCGTGACCGCGAAGGACAGGGTGAGCGATAGTCCCACCGCCTTGAGCACGTCACCAATCCGGAGATCCGCGGGAAGTCGGTAGGTTGGCCGCACGGCGCCGTCCCAGACGTTACCACCCGAGGCTGCGTTCACAAGTCCCATGATTTGTTCGAAGTAGGTTGCGAAGAGCGCGCCGAGGATCACCCCCATAAATGTGCCGATCACGCCCACGAGGGCCCCGCAAATGAAAAACACGCGCATCACCGCACCTTCGGTGAGCCCCATGGTTCGCAGAATGCCAATATCGCGCCCCTTGTTCTTCACCAGCATCACAAGGCCCGAGATAATGTTCATGGAGGCAATGAGAACGAGCACGCTCATCAGCACGAACATCACATTGTCCTCGATCTCGAGCGCGGCGAGAAACGCGCCAGCGCTGTCGCGCCAAGTCCAGAGGTAGGTCCCCTGCCCGGCCGCCCGTAAAAGGGAGCCCGTTATGCTTTCAAGACGCTCAGGTTCCTCGACCATCACCTCCACTTGGTCCACCACGCCATCTCGGTTAAAGTAGATCTGAGCCTCCTCGAGCGGCATATAGACCCGGATCCGATCAATATCGTTGCGACCCGCGTTGAAGATGAAGATGACCTCATAGTTTGAGACCCGCGGCGAGGTGCCAAACGCGGTCTTGACCCCATTGGGGCTAATCAAGCGCACCACGTCCCCGAGGCCCACACCCAACTCACGCGCGAGCCCCGAGCCAATGGCAATCCCTTCGGAAAACCTTGCCAGATCGCCGGCCGACGTTTCGGGATTGGCGATCCGGGGGAGCGCCGCGACATCCTCGGCGCGCATTCCGTAAATGTCCGCCGCCGCGTTGGTGTCGCGCGAATTCGCCATGACCTGGCCGCGCACCATGGGGGCGGCGCGCAGGACCCCGGGCACGCCCCGCAGCCGCTCGGTCAGCGCGTCGTAGTCCTCGATGACGCGCGTAAAAGCACCGGTCTCGGTCTGGCGGGTCTCGGCATAGACGCCCACATGGGCGTTCGCGCCCAGGATCGTATCGACGAACTCGGTGCGAAACCCGGCACGTACCGCAAGCGTGATGATGAGTGCGGCGACCGCGAGCGTGATCCCAACGAGGCTGATCCAGGTCATCACACTTACCCCTCCCTCCGCGCGGCGCGCGCGCAGGTAGCGCCAAGCAATGAACCACTCGTAGCGGGCGAAAGGGGCGGTGGACTGGGCCATTTGGGCTCCGGTTCTGCTCGGGTGCATACCTGAGACGTTAGCGTCCGCCCGTCAAGACGGTGCTCTTATTCAAACGAGCGCCTTCGGCGCACGCCTTCTGGCCCTCCGCCGATCCGCGCCTTGGAGGCGCGGCCGTCTTCGGGCGACGGCCGTCAGGGGGTACCGTTCTCCCGGGCGCGCCCTTCCCGCCCGTGCTAGGACATGGCTCTTTGCCGCAGATAGGCCACCACGTCGCGCGCGTTCCGGTCTGGCGGAAAGACCGGGTAGAACACTTTTTCGATTTCGGCGTCGCGGATCACGAGCGCCATGCGCTTGATCAGCGTCTCGCCCCATGCCTCGAAGGTCGGAAGCCTCAAGGATGTGGCGAGGTCCAGGGTTTCGTCTGAAAGAAGCGGAAACGGCAGGTGCAACCGCTCGGCCGCCTCGGCCTGGTACTCGCGGGCTTGGGTCGACAGCCCGAAGAGGTGATCGGCCCCAAGTCCCTTCAGCTCGGCAAAGTGGTCCCGAAAGGCGCAAGCCTGTGGCGTGCAGCCCCTGGCGCCCGGGATCATGTCCCAACCATCCGGCATGTCCTCGCCCGGCCGCCCAGTCTTGGGGTAGATATAAAGGACGGTCAGCCCCGTGAGGTTTGCCAGATCCACCAAGCCCCCACCCGTCGACGGCAAGTGCACCGAAGGCATGGAAGTCGCTGTGAGGTGATCGGCGGCCCCATCATCCTCGGGCGCTGGGATCGCGCTCCAATCCGGAGCGGATTGACCGGTAAAGGGCTGATTTGTCATCGATCTTCTCCCAAGAGCCTCGCCAATTCAGGTGCCAGCGCACGCCCCAAGGCGCGTGTGGTTTCCGCATCGAGATGGACACCGTCGATCGGCGAGGCCGAAACCACCGACCCGGCATCGAACCACGCACAGCCATGCCGTTCGGCCACCGCCTTTTGCTCATCGGCCAAAGCGGTGGTCTGGGAGATGACTGCCTCTGGCACGCTCCCGTCCTTGGCCTGACACGCGCATGGCGGCGTCACGATCAGGATGGCCGGTGCGACCCCGTCCGATGGCGACGGATAACTTCGAACAATCTCGACAAGGCGCTCGGTGCCAACACTCGACAGGCGCGGGCTGACCTCGGCGTTCCAAATATCGTTGGTCCCCAGCATGACGACCACCGCGTCGAGTGGCGCATGGCTGTGAAGGAGCGTCGGCAAGATCCTTGCCCCGTTTCGGTCGCAGGTGCCCAAGGGACCGTCGAAGGCGGTGAAGCGACCGTTCAGCCCCTCTTCGATCACATGAACCCCCGCCCCCAGAGCTTCCGACATGGCGTTGGGCCAGCGATCGGCAAAGGCATGGCGCCGGTCTTTTCCCGGAACCCGCCCGTGGGTCAGGCTGTCACCAAAGGCAAGGACGGTTTTCACACTCCGTAGATCTCCGCGATCCGCGCCACAGCGGCCTCTGGCGAAATCTCCTCGCTGTCGCCACTTCGTCGCGATGTGAGTTCCACCACGCCCTTGTCGAGCCCGCGCGGCCCCACAGTGATCCGCCACGGCAGCCCGATGAGGTCTTGCGTGGCGAATTTCGCGCCCGCCCGCTCTTCGGTATCATCGTACAAGGGCTCAAGCCCCTTGACCGCAAGCGCGGCATAAAGGCTCTCGCAAGCCCCATCGACCGCCGAGTCGCCCTGTCGTAGGTTCACGATCCCGCAATGGAACGGTGTGACGCCCTCGGGCCAGATAATGCCCTTGTCGTCGTGACTGGCCTCGATGATCGCGCCCACAAGCCGCGAGACCCCTATTCCGTGCGAGCCCATATGGACCGGCACGCGCCCCCCCTGCCCGTCATCGACCATGGCCCCCATGGCATCGGAGTACTTGGTGCCGAAGTAGAAGATCTGCCCCACCTCGATGCCGCGCGCCTGCCTCCGGCGCTCTTCGGGCACGGCCGCATGGAACTCGGCTTCGTCGTGGGTCTCGTCTGTCCGGGCATAGCGCGACGTGAATTCCTCGAGGACCCCCTGGCACTGCTCGACGCTGTCGTAGTCGATCTCCCGGTCGCCGAACGTCAGGTCGGTCACCGCACTGTCGTAGAACACCTCCGACTCGCCCGTGGATGCCAGCACCAGGAACTCGTGCGTGTCGTCCCCGCCAATGGGCCCTGAATCCGCCCGCATCGGGATCGCCTGGAGGCCCATCCGCTCATAGGTGCGCAGATAGCTCACCAGGTGCCGGTTATAGGCGTGGAGCGCCGCCTCCTTCGTCAGGTCGAAGTTGTAGCCGTCCTTCATGTAGAACTCGCGGCCCCGCATCACGCCGAACCGCGGCCGGATCTCGTCGCGGAACTTCCACTGGATGTGGTAGAGCGTGAGCGGCAGGTCGCGGTAGCTTGTGACGTAGCCCCGGAAGATATCGGTGATCAGCTCTTCGTTCGTGGGCCCGTAGAGCATATCCCGGTCATGCCGATCCCGGATCCGGAGCATCTCGGGCCCATAGGCGTCATAGCGCCCGCTCTCGCGCCAAAGATCCGCCGACTGGAGCGTCGGCATCAAAACCGGAATGTGCCCGGCTCGCGCTTGCTCTTCATGGACGATGCGCTCGATGTTCTTCAGCACCCGGTAGCCCATGGGCAGCCAGGAGTAGATACCGGCGCTCGCCTGACGGATCATGCCCGCCCTGAGCATCAGACGATGCGAGACAATTTGCGCCTCCGCGGGTGTCTCCTTGAGAACGGGAAGGAAATAGCGGGTCAGGCGCATCGGGATCTCCGGAATTGGTCGTCCGGGTGTACGAAGCACACAACGGTGGCGCAAGCGCGATACGTGCGCCCACGCCACCCCGCATGCGCCATGCAAGATGAGGCCGCCCGAAGCCGAACCAAACTTAGAGCGTATTGTTGTCGAAGGCCGACACAAGAAGCTGCTGGTCACTGAAGCCAGAGCCAAGCTCGGTGTTGTAGATCAGAACGGCCGAGTACCCCTCGGAGCGCATGAGGATCGCTGCGCGAATATCGTCGTGATCGCCGTTATGGGTATGGTGCAATTGCTGACCGCTGCCTTGGGTGGTGATGTCCCAGACACGGTTCGGGCCGAGGTTCAAAAGACGTGCCCTGCTGATGGGCTCGAGGATCCCATCAACGCGCAGACGGGCCAGGATCCGGCTCAGATCATTGGCCGAGATGACCCAGCCACCCGCTGCGCAGTGCCCCGTGCTATCCTCGGGCAGGACACCCGTCCGGTCACTCGGGCCGCCACCGTAGACCGCTGCGACATTCCGGACGCCAAGGAATTTCTGTGTGTTGCAGGTCGCGGTTGCCCCGACTGGATCCAGGATATGCTCCTGCACGAAATCCTCGTAGAACGCACCGGTAAAGGCCGTGACCTGCGCGTCGTAGTCCCGGTCCGAGAGCCCCGAGAGCTGGTTCTCCACGCTTGGGGCGCCGCTCACGGATGCTAACATCATATGTGGCAGGATGAAGTGGAAGAGCCCGCCTGCCGTGTTGGAATAAAGAAAACAGTAGGGGCTGGACTGTGCGTTGCACCCCGGCGCGCCCGA
>JBCCKB010000134.1:0-8751 GCA_039027595.1 Pseudomonadota bacterium
CGCGACGTACCAATTTGCCGCCGGGATACTTTGCACAAGACGCCAAATCTCGGATGGGTCGGTGTCATCAAGGCGCTGTGAGATAAGCACCGCCGAAACGGCGAGCACACCCAACGCCAGGGCAGGCCGCAGCCAGCGGGGCGCTGCCACGGTGGGCAGCGTCATTCGGTCGGTCGCCACGAAACCCGCCTCCCTCGCTCGGTGCAACAACCCTAGGGCCCGGGGCTCAGCGAGGCGTTAATTCTTTGTGACCTTTTGGCGGTATTTCCGGGCCAGTGGCAGGTGGCGCCTCAAGACCGTGTCAGGCCTCGTTCACGAGCTGCTCTTTCGCCTCGACCATCATCTCGGCGAGCTTTTCGCGGATCTCGTCCGGCGTCGCCAGATCTCCGAGATCGCCCGCGACCTTACGCACGACATCCTCGTGCCCGGCTTCCTCGAAGTCCGCTTTTACAACTTCCTTGGCGTATTCAGCGGCCTCGTCCCCAGACTTCCCCAACAGCCCGGCAGCCCAAAGCCCCACGAGTTTATTGCGGCGCGCCTCTGCCTTGAACTGCATCTGCGCGTCATGCGCGAATTTGTTCTCAAACGCGTTCTCGCGATCATCAAAAGTGCTCATGGCCGGGGCTCCCTGTAGTGATCTGCTTTGCGTTTATATGGCGGCCCTTGGGTATTGCCGCAAGGTGTCCGTGTTCGCTTGGAACCCAAGCATGCTGCCGACCGCGGAGGGCCACGCTACTTCGCCGCGTTTTCCCAAAGCTGGACGCGCGCCCGACATAGTCTTGCCGGTTTTGGTCTGTCTGCTCCTGATCAGCGACGGCGCGATATCTGCCGCGTCGGGCCAGCGAAACTGAAACTGTCCCATGCCAGTTCGACATGATGTCCACGTTCTTACAGTCCGCATATTCTGAACCCGACGACCAGCGTCGGGCTGCGCGCGCCTTGCTGGCGCTTCCTCTCATCGTTTCGGCGGCGGGCGGTCGCGTCGATGCGGAGGATCTTGATCGGACCTTGTCCCTTTGCATCCTCAGTCCGGTCGTTCGATCGATGGGGACGCAGGAAACCGAGGACATCGCCGGCGAGTGCCTGGCAGTCATGCGTGAGCTTGGCTCCGAGGAACTGTTTAGCGACGTCATCGTCGGGTTGGCACTAGAAATGGCCGAAAGCGCGATGTGTCTCGCGATTGCCGTGGCCGTTGCCAGGGGTCCGCTAAACGAGGCGCGCAAGGGTGCGCTTCGCGCAATGGGGCAGCGGCTTGGTCTGCCGGAAGCAACGTTCATCAAGATCTTCGACGTGATGAACATGCTGTCGAGACAGTGGCCGGAGGAAGGTCATCATGTCGTCAGGTGACCGACAGCTTCGCGAACCCTTTCGGGTGCACGTTCTCTTTGATGCCCCAGTAAAGTGCCCCGTATCGGAGCTTTTTGATGGCGCCGCCGGGCGGTTTCCCGGCCTTGACTGGGACCTCAACGCAGCGGGTCGCCCGGAGATCGACAGCGAGGCAGTCACCTTTGCGGTGGACGCGGGCGCCGACGAACCTGTGCGCGGAATGACCAAAATCGCCGGTGTTCCGGGTCCGTGTCCCGCGTCCTGGCGCGAGGCGCTTGCGACCTCGCAGATGAGCTTTCCCAATGCGGCCGAAGTCGTTGCGCGGCACACGGACCATCTCTCGATCACGGTCGCCGCTCCGCGCTTGGATACGTCACTTGCCGCACGGTTTGACGCCGCCAGGAGAGCCACATGTCTCGGCGCCGTTTTGGCGCAACTCCCCCAGGCTTCGGCGGTCTATTTCCCGTCCTCCGAGCTTTTGGTGCGACCAGCGCAATGGGACGTGGCCGCCGAGACCGCGATGCGGGGTGAAGTGCCAATCCTGGAGTGGATCGGCCTCAATGCGACGACATTTCAGTGGGACGGGCTCCTGCCAGAACCGATTACCGTCGCAACCCTTGGAATGGCCGCCTTTACGGGCCACGAGATCGTGATGCCGAAGGTGCGGCTGCCGATGTTCGAGGCAGCGGAGTGGGTCGGGGTGAGCGTCCGGATGCTCATGGAGTCCGATCATGTCTTCCGCGATGGCGATACACTTGGCTTTGAGGGCGGCGACAAGCCGATCCGGCTCCGCCATGTTTCGGAGGGACAGCTGGGGATGCGGACCCCTGCTTGGGCGCTCTTTCATGATGCGTCGCTCTTGGATGACGTGGTGCATTGCGGCATTCCGCGCGAGCGTCGCGTCGCGCAAGCTGGCGATGACATTATGATCGGCGACTGGAACGCACTGAAAAAGAAGCTCTATTGCTTTGTTGCCGGCGGGTATTGAGCGGCCGGTTTTCCCGTCTCGTAGCAAGTCAACCTGTGCACGGCGTCTCTTGGAAGGTCGGCGGATGAAGAGGCGCGAGCCGTGCCTTGCCGGGCCCGGCGCTTTCGCCTATAGCCTCGGCCACCAGCGCGAGGCGCCGTCTCGACGCGAATTCTTCTGTCCGGAGCATCCATGGCACGCCGCAAGAAAGTCTACGAGGGCAAGGCGAAGATTCTCTATGAAGGTCCGGAGCCGGGGACGCTTGTGCAGTATTTCAAGGACGATGCGACGGCGTTCAACGCGCAGAAAAAGGCCACGATCGATGGGAAAGGTGTCCTGAACAATCGCTTGTCCGAGTTCTTCATGCTTGGGCTCTCGCAAATCGGCGTGCCCACGCATTTTATCAAGCGGATCAACATGCGCGAACAGCTGATCCGCTCGGTTGAGATCATCCCATTGGAAGTCGTCGTCCGGAACTTCGCCGCCGGTACGCTCTCCGAACGGCTTGGCCTCGCCGAGGGCACTCCTCTGCCACGTCCGATTGTCGAGTTCTGCCTCAAGGACGACAACTTGGGCGACCCGCTTGTGTCCGAGGAGCACATCATTGCCTTTGGTTGGGCTGCCCAGCAGGACTTGGACGACATGGTGGCTTTGGCGTTGCGCGTGAATGACTTTCTGTCGGGGTGTTTCTTGGCCGTGGGGATCAAGTTGGTTGACTTCAAGATCGAGGTTGGGCGGATTTGGGAGAACGACTATCAACGCCTGATCATTGCAGATGAAATCAGCCCGGATTCCTGCCGTCTATGGGACATCGAGACGGGCAACAAGCTTGATAAGGACGTGTTTCGTCGAGACCTTGGATCGCTCACGGATGCGTATACGGAAGTCGCGCGCCGCCTGGGCGTGTTGCCGTCGAACGTGACGCATACCACGAAGCCGACACTCATAAATTAGCTGGCGGATGACCCCGTGACGACCAATGTCAGGCGCTTGAGGACGTAGGAAGGAGCGCAGGAAGGCCCATGAAGGCGACTGTCCATGTTATGCTGAAGGACGGGGTCCTCGATCCCCAGGGTGAGGCCGTGCGACATGCCCTAAGCTCGATGGGGTTCAGCGGGGTCGAAGGTGTTCGCCAGGGAAAAGTCATTGAGCTGGAGCTTGCCGACGGTACGGACCGCGCAACCGTTGAGGACATGTGCGAAAAGCTCTTGGCCAACACGGTGATTGAAAGCTACCGGGTCGAGATGTGAGCCGCCTCGAACCGGTGCGGCGGGGGACCTCGGAGCATTACACTTGGGGTGCCGGGGCGGAGGGCTGGTACCTGGCTACGTCGGACACTTTATCGATGATCTCCGAGCGCATGCCGCCGGGTGCGACGGAAACCCCCCATTATCATGAGGCCGCGCGCCAAGTTTTCTACGTTTTGTCGGGTCGTCTTTCCATGGTGTTTGTTGAAGGGATCCAAGAACTTAGGGCTGGTGATGCCCTCGAAATTCCGCCGGGCCTCGTGCATCAAGCGCGCAATGACAGCCAAAGGGACGTAGACTTTTTGGTTGTCTCGGTACCGCCCGCTGGGAAGGATCGGATCAACGCCGAGCTATAGGAGACCCCGATGCGCGCAGCCGTGCTTCGTGAATACAACGCCGATTTGTCGTTGGAGGACGTGCCAGAGCCCGATTGTCCGGAGGACGGCGTGGTGCTCCAGGTCCTGGCATGCGGTGTCTGCCGGTCCGACTGGCACGGCTGGGTCGGCGAACATCCGCGGGTCAAACCCGGTCAGATCGGTGGACACGAGTATTGCGGCGAAGTGGTCGACGCGGGGCCACGGGCGGCCCATAGCGTTGGGGAGCGTCTGATCGCTCCATTCATCCTCGCGTGCGGGACATGTCCGTCTTGCGCCTCGGGGCATTCGAACACCTGTCCGAACCAACGCCTGCCAGGATTTGTAGAACCGGGTGCCTTCGCGGAATACGTTGCGGTTCCCTTTGATCACAATCTTGCGGCGTTACCCGCCTCTCTGTCGCCCACCGTTGCAGCGGGGCTGGGCTGCCGCGTGACGACCGCGTGGCACGCCCTGACGGGCAGGGCTGCGTTGCAGGCGGGAGAGTGGCTCGCGGTGCACGGCACCGGCGGGATCGGACTGGCGTGCTTGCTCTTTGGCCAAGCGCTTGGCGCTCGCGTCGTCGTCGTGGACATCGTCGAGGAAAAATTGATACATGCCAAAGAATTGGGGGCAGAAGCTTACGTGAATGCAAACGCGGGCGATACGGCTCAGCTCATCCGTGACATTACCGGTGGCGGCGCACATGTCTCGGTCGAAGCGCTTGGCATTCCAGAAACGGTGAATGCTTCTTTGGAGTGCCTGCGACCCCTCGGGCGCCATGTCCAGGTTGGCATGCCGGTGGGGCACACGGCGCGGATGGAGGTAAACCTGTCAGCGGTCTACCAGGGCAATCTCGCGCTTTACGGAACACGGGGAATGCCCGCCTGGAAGTACCCGTCCCTCCTGGGGATGATCACATCCGGACGTGTCGATGTGTCGGCCATGATCGCCCGTGAGATCGGACTATCGGGCGTGTCAACCGAACTCCGCGCCATGGGCGGGCCGACCCCGCCGGGCGTGGCGGTGGTGACAGATTTTCTTGCTTGAAGAACGCGCGGACAGATTTCTCTGGCGAGACAGGTCAGATTGCGTCATGACATCGCCATGAAAGCCGCCGTTGTCGTTTATCCGGGGTCGAACTGCGATCGGGATCTTGCCGTGGCCTTCCGCGCTGCGGGTTACGAAGTAGCCATGGCCTGGCACAAAGAGAGTGCGTTGCCCGAAGGGACGGATATCGTCGGCGTTCCAGGGGGCTTTTCATTTGGTGACTATCTTCGGTGCGGGGCGATTGCTGCGCGCTCCCCCATCACGCCAGCGCTTGTCGCGCATGTGGAACGCGGCGGATATGCGGTTGGGATCTGCAACGGGTTTCAGGTACTCACCGAAACCGGCCTTTTGCCTGGCGCGCTGATGCGGAATGCTGGGCTCAAATTTGTGTGCCGCACGGTGCCCCTGATCGTCGGGACGACCGAGAGCGTCTTTACCCAGAGTTACCGGGTCGGGGAGCGGATTTCTCTTCCTGTCGCCCACCACGACGGCAATTACACCGCAACGCCAGAACAGATTGCGATGCTTCAGGGCGAGGAGCGGATCGCGTTTCGCTATGACGAGCCCGTGAACGGCTCTGCGGCTGATATCGCAGGAGTCCTGTCCGAAAATCGCCGGGTCCTTGGGTTGATGCCGCATCCCGAACGCGCCGCCGACCCAGCGCATCCAAGCCAGGATGGCGCAGCGGTTTTCGCCGTCCTGGTGGATCTTCATGCCCATGCTTGAGCGACGCGCGCTTACCGCCTAGGCTACGGTATGGATGGCACCACCAGGCAAGGCCAAGAGGCGCGAGAACCTGGCGCTATTTGGCGCATCAGGGCCTTCTTCTTGGTGTTCATCGCGATCGCCGTGTCGGTGGTTTGGGTCACCAACTCGTTCCTTACTCAGAGGTTCACAGAGACTACGCGCTCGCGGGCTGAGGTGCGGCTTGCCTCGTATTCCGGGAGCCTTCTCTCAGAGCTGCGCCGTAACGCAGTGGTGCCGCTCTTGCTGTCAAGGGATCCGGCATTGATCGGGGCGCTAAGCTCCGCCGACTATTCGCAATCGACCCAGCGTCTCATCAGTTATCGCGAAGAGATCGGCGCGGCGAGCATTATGCTGTTGGACGCAGATGGGCGCATCGTGGCGGCCACCGAGCGCAGTCTTCTCTCCAGTCAGCGCCGCACCGACCCATATTTTGTGGAGGCTCTGCGCTCAAACGAAACGGTGTTCAACACCTATCACCCCGATGGCGCGCCGGTCTCGTTCACCTATTCGCGCCGAATAGATAGCGCTGGTGATCTTTTGGGTGTGATCGTGGTGGGCGTTGATCTGGCGAAGTTTGAAAGTTCTTGGTCAGGCTTTTCCGACGCGGTCATGGTGAGCGACAGCGAGGGCCGGATCATCCTGGCCACTGAAAGCCGCTGGCGCGGACTGACGGAGGAAACGGCTCTTGCGGCACGCGACGCGCCCTCGGCAATCCAGCGCGCGATCCGCGCGACGGCGGATTGGGCCGCGTTGCCCGTTGAGGCGTTCTTTACGGGTGACGCCGTGATGCGCCAAGAGGCTCGGGTTGGCTATCAAGGCTGGCTCATGACGTCCTTTACAACCTACCAAAGCGTCCGCGAACGGGTAAATGCCGCCCTCGCGCTCGAGATCATGGTCTTTGCGATCCTGCTGGCGATGGCGTTTTATTTCGTCTCCAGGCGGGCCCAAACGCGTTCAGTTTTGTTCCAGAGAGAGTCAGCGGAGCTGCGCCAACTCAACGAGGCGTTGCAGCGGGAAATCGCCGAGCGTGAGCGCGCGGAAAAGAACCTCGAGGTGGCCGAGCAAACGCTTCAGCAATCCTCGAAACTCGCGGTCTTGGGCGAGATGTCGGCCGCCGTCAGCCACGAACTCAATCAGCCGCTCGCTGCCATGAAAACCTATCTTGCCGGAGCCCGGCTTCTTCTCGAGCGGAAGCGGCCTGAGGAGGCGCTGTCGTCATTTCGCCGGATCGACGGGCTGATCGAACGGATGACCACCATCACGCGCCAGCTCAAGAGTTACGCGAGAAAAGGTGGGGACGCGTTTGAGTCAATAGATGCAAGGACTTGCGTGTCGGTCGCCCTCGAAATAATGGAGCCTCAGCTGAAGCGCTCGAAGGTTCGGATCAATCGCACCGTACCCCGTGAGCCGGTGGTGGTGATGGCCGACCGGATCCGCCTTGAGCAAGTGATCATCAATCTTCTTAGGAACGCCTTGGATGCGACAGGCGGTATTGAGGAGCCTTCGATTGATATTGTCCTGACGGGGGGTGAAACGGTGGTGATCGCGGTGCGCGACAACGGTCATGGGATCGAGGATCTCGATGCGCTGTTCGAGCCATTCTATACCACCAAAGCACCGGGGGACGGTGTTGGATTGGGACTTGCGATTTCTTCAGGTATCGTAAGTGACCTCGGTGGCCGGCTCACGGCGCGCAATGGGCGCTCAGGTGGTGCGGTTTTCGAGATCCGGCTCCCGGTCTACACGGCTGGCAGTCAAGCGGCAGAGTGAGGGAAATGCCATGGCACAGGCGATGAAGGTTGCGATCGTCGACGACGAACAGGACATGCGGCAGTCAATCAGCCAGTGGCTGGCGCTGTCGGGCTTTGACACAGAGACCTATTCCAGCGCCGAGGATGCGCTAAAGTCGGTCGGGCCGGACTATCCCGGCGTTGTTGTCTCTGACATCAAGATGCCGGGAATGGATGGAATGCAGTTCCTGAAGCGGTTGATGAGCGTCGACTCGGGCCTCCCGGTGATCATGATAACGGGTCACGGGGATGTGCCGATGGCGGTTGAGGCGATGCGCGTCGGGGCCTATGACTTCCTTGAAAAGCCCTTCAACCCGGACAGAATGACGGATTTGGCCAAAAAGGCCACGTCGTCTCGGCGCCTTACGCTCGACAATAGGGCCCTGCGTCGGGAGCTGGGGGACGGCACTGGGATCATGAAAAAACTCGTTGGCGCCTCCCCGGTCATGGAGCGGCTACGGGAGGATATCCTGGATCTGGGCCAGGCCGACGGCCATGTCCTGATCGATGGCGAGACCGGTACGGGGAAGACACTGGTCGCCCACGCGCTCCACGCGGTCGGAGCCAATCCAGGCCGGAAATTCGTGATCTTCTCCTGCGCCTCGCTGGGCGAAGAGGCCCTTGAGCGACGGCTCTTCGGGCCGCTCGACGAGGGCGGGCATATCCCGCTTGTGGAAGAGGCCCGGGGTGGAACGCTGGTTCTTGAGGACATCGATGCGCTGCCCCAAACCCTGCAAGGCCGCCTTCTTACGTGGATCAATGAGCAGGGCACGCCCCCTGAAACACGGATCGTTGCGATCTCGAACCTCCAGGAGCAGGGCAAGACCTGCGAAGATGCGCTGCGGCCTGACCTCTTCTACCGATTGGCGGCGATGAAGATCACCCTGCCGCCGCTCAGGTCTAGGGGCGATGATGTTCTGACGCTCTTCAATCGTTTCGCCGAACAATATGCGGAGGAATACGGTTGCGAGGCTCCCGAGGTTGGCGCTCAGGAAGCAGCACAACTCCTCCAGGCCCCGTGGCCAGGGAATGTCCGGCAACTGATCAATGTCGCCGAGCGTGCCGTGCTCCAAAGCCGGCGCGGTTCCGGGACCATCGCTTCATTGCTGATGTCTGATGATGACGCGGCGACACCGGCGATGACCACGGAAGGCAAGCCGCTCAAGGAATACGTTGAGGCGTTCGAGCGGATGCTCATTGACAACACGATGCGACGCCACAAGGGGTCGATTGCGAGCGTCATGGACGAGCTTTGTCTGCCGCGCCGAACC
>JBCCKB010000135.1:0-8718 GCA_039027595.1 Pseudomonadota bacterium
CCGCCGGATCCGACTCCAGCACGATAATCGCGTAGCCGCCGTGGGGATGGGCAGGATCGGGTCCAATCGTCAGCAAAGCGCCTTCTCCCGTCTACCTGCTTAAGCCATTAACGATCTGCCCAATTCGCAGATTCTGCTCGATGTTGATGGCGCCGGCATCGCTATCCATTGCATTACCCACAAGGAGAGCTTCGAGCGTGAAGACCCAGTCCGTCCAAAGCTCCGTGTGGGTTGCGCGCGACTGCGCCGGCAACGTATCTGCGGTATCCGCTCCCTCGCCACGATCAAATACGCGTCGCGTCGAGCCATCGGGAAGCGGGATTTCTGGGCGCTGCTGATCATCCATGTAATGAGCGCCCAGTGTGGCGACGAACTCGTTGATCCGCTCGCCGCAGACGATTGCGGCGGGCGGGGCCTGCTTGTCTACCGTGAGGCCAAATCCCATCTGGCGCAAATCGCCTAGGATTGCCTCCCGACAATCGAGACGCTGAAATCCGTGAACCATCTCGCTGATAAGCGCCGCGGCGTTCTCCTGCGTGAGTTGGAACACCGCGAGCTGGTGCTCATCGTCGCGAAGTCGACCCAGGCTCTCGATCCAGACTTCAACTGCCGTGTCCGCCTGGAACGCTTCGGGCGTCATCGTTTGGATCTGGCGTGTCGGAGCGTGGCCCGACGACGCGGCGTCTTCGCTTTGGGGCGCTGCCTCGCTCACGGGCGTCTGGCCTGCAGGACGCATCGGTGCACCGGGACGCATTGGCGCGCCTGGCCGCATTGGCGATCCTGGGCGGAGCGGCGCAGCACTGCCAGCTGCGGACGCATTGCTCACGCCCGTCGCGCTGGGCTTGATCGGGGCGTCGGTCTGCACGGCATTGGTGATACGGATCCAAGGCGGCACGCGCGAAATCTTGTCCTCTATGACATCCTGGTCGACGCACAGGGCTTTCAGGAGCGCCCCGAAACGGTAGCCCTGGAGGGTCATTTCCAAATGATCGATGATCCCGGCTGACAGCGCGCGCTTTTCCTCAATGCGTTTTTCGACATCATCGGAAACATGAAACCCAACGAGTTCCGCGAGCAAGGTTCCTGCCAGCATCTCGACCTGGTTGGAAATCTGCCTCAGCTTGCTTTCGGGCTTGCACACCTTCGTCAGCTCGGCCGTCAGATATCCGACACCGCCATCATTTAGTGTAAGTGCCGCGTCCCATGCTGCCTCCGGGTCCTTAAAGTGCGACTGAACCGCCGGGGTCGCGAGACATCCGGCCTTGAGCTCACCCACGCGATCAACTTTCTCGGGCCGTATGTCCCGCTCGGTCTCATCCGAATTGTAGTTCAACAGGCCTTCCACAAAGTAGTTCGGGTTCCTCAGCCAGTAGCAGTTTTGAAAGGGTTGGCTGTCCGTCCATTTGTGAACCCAGGAGTCGGCCACCTTACCGAAGCCCTTCAGGAGCGAGGCGTCCATGCGCCGCTCGAAACGCTCGGAATCGCTCGCCCCGGAAGCCGTGTCGCCGAGATGCTTGTCGAACTTCGTCATGACGAAGAACAGAATGCAGTCGCTCTGGGCCCGCTCGGCCGGTGTGGCACCGTGGGTCATGTCGATCCAGTTCTCCACCAGCCCGGGCAGGCTCAGGGTCTCCATATTGCTGTCGGGAACACACAGGAGCATCGAGGTTATCTCTTGGTTTGCAACATAGCGGTCGAACAGATAGGCCACCTTGCCCCGCAGAAGCATGTTGGTCACCGCCTCCTCGGGCTTCTCCAGGGTCTTGGCGAGCGGGAGCTCGAACCGGTTGCGCGCGCCCGGAAAGTCCAAAAGGTCAGTCTCGGAAAAGAACTCAGACGGTTGGTCCTGCATCGGAAACACCAACTCAGCGGCAAGCGCGCAGATGATCGCCCGGTTGAGGCTTGCAGTCTTGCCCGACGCCGTCTGGACCTTCAGAAGATCCTGATCCTCGGGCCCGAACAGCCCTTGGAGCGTGTTCACATCAATGATCGACGTGTCCCGCGGTTGAAGCGCGTCCAGCCCGGCATAGATCACCTCCGCATTGTCGATCTTCGAAAGCGCGCTGGCTAGCTTGACGTAGAGATCGGTTAGCTCTTGGTAGCCGCCCCAGAGGACGGAGAGAAACGCGCCACGATCGGCGACCGACATTCGTGGCGCAAGATAGGCGGCCTCGTCCCAGAACCCTTTCAAACCCGCTGCGTAGGCGATTTTGCCAAAGGTCTTTTCGACATATTCGGCAATCTCATAGACCTCTTCGAAGGACATTCCCGGCACCTCGGGACCACCGGCCTTGCCGGAATGCGCCGCGAAATGCGCCTTCAGCGTTTCGCCATCGGGCTGTGGTTCGGATTGATCGCCATCCTCGAAGAAACTGTTGATGATCGTGCGCGCGATATCCGCCTCTGTCAGAAGGTTCAGCTTGATTGGAAAGCCATCGGGTGCCGGGTCCTTAGACATTGTGAACCGCGTCACCAGTCCGGTGGATTCACCATCACCCGCCGGGTTGATCTGGCTGATATAGTCGAGCGTGCCGCCGGGGCCTGGGAAGTCGGCCACGAGCCGACCATCTTTGGGCCGGGCGAGGACCGAGACCAGAAACGACTTGCCAGCCTGGCTCGGTCCAAAAACGCTCACGCTCATCTTGGTGCCGGCTGACTTGCCCAAGCGTTCGGCCCGGCGCGCGCCCTTGCGCAGGAGTTTCGAGAGCTCCTTTTTCCGGGCCTGAACCTTCTCGGCGTTCTCTTCATCGTCAATCCAGGCCAGCGCGTCCCGCGAAAGTCGGGCGATGTCGTTGCAACGGGCCACTAGGCTATCTTGCGCGCTCATTTCACAGTAACCCCGTCAAATCCTAAAGACGCCCGTGTCGAGCCAGTAGTCATCCTCAAACCCCAGCGTATGCAGGCTAAGCGTCATATCGCTCTTTTTCATCGCATCGCCATCGCCATCGGTCACCTCTCCGATACCGATCGCCTCCTGCATGGACTCGCGGCGCAGCTTGGCTTCGGAGCCCTGGTCTTCGTCATCATCGTCAAATTCGGCCTTCATCAGCTCAACCCTTATCGGTCCGGGCCGGCCTTGTGCCTTTAGGTTTGAGAAATCCAGCCTATAGAGCGGTGTCGTCGTCCAGCGATCAAGTGCGAGTTGGCGCGAGCCGATGTAGACCGGTGAGAAAACGTTCACGATCGCCGTCTCTCCCCCACGGGAGGCCTCTGGGTCGAAATCGGAGAACAGGACCCGTTCGTCCAAGATCTGGCCGGTTGTGTCCATCTCTCCGATGAACCGCGCTGTCGAGCGCATCTGAAATGCGCGTGTCGTGACCTTGAAGTTGGGAATGCGGTTTTCGCTGAGCGCAATCAACATACCACCCACTGCAACCGTGCTTTTGGGGTCACCAATGCGCTGAGTGATCGGATCCCTGAACGGGTACCAGCGCCCGGTTTTGTAGGTATGCATCGAGATCAGCCGGTTGGGCGGGACGATGAGCATTTCTTCGACAATCGAACGCACGGCAGGCAAACGCGACGGCCGGCCGGTCAATAGAACAATATCTGTCCCAAGATGGTCGATGACCTCGCACATGTTCCCCAGAACCTTCTGGAACACTTCCCGGCTGATCGCATCCACCTCTTCGCGCGTGGTCGAAAGAACGAGACTAGCGAAGCGCCAATCGGGCGCACCAACCGAAGCAGCCGCCTCCTCAATGTACGAAACGACCCGCTCACTCAGGCGCAGCTCCGGCAAAGCAGGCTCTGCTACCCCGGCATCACCCACATCAGCGCCCTCCTCTTCGGGCACGGGCATCCCGTCGCCCAGAATGTCCGCCACAGAAAGATCGAACCGTTCAAATTCCTCAGAATTCTCGCAATGCTCGATGACGGCCTCGGCAAGGGGTACGAGTGCACGGATCGCGAACTGGCGGCGGCGCTGGACCGCCTGCTGATCCTGCCCGCCGATGTCGCCACCGAAGAACTCCCTCAGCTTCTCACCCACATAGCGACCACCCGCTGCTTCAATCGATGTTTGGATTTTCGGCAGGAGGATCGCCCCTATCACCCGGTGCACCAGATCGTCCCCAGCGACCCGGAAGCCTTCGCGGAAGGTCTGCTCGGGGTGGAGCACCCGGTCCGCTTCGCCCCGGTAGGTGGTGACCATCAGGTCCGTGGTGCCGCCGCCAATATCGATGCATGCAAGCCGCAGAGACGGTTCCTTCCCACCCTCGGCGTTCAACCTCTCTTGTCCCTTCAACCGCAGAAAGGTCTCGATGCGGCCGTCGAACTTTTGGGTGAGCTCGCTATAGAGATACACGAGCTGCGTGCACGAGGCCTCATCGAAGCTCACCAACAGCTCGGGGCGCTCGCCATCTGGCAAGCCCAATGCTTGCCAGACCAGCTTAAGCGCTCCAGAGGCCCGTGATCGGATAATTGCCTGCTCTTGGATCGACGTCGCGGTGGGCATGCTCAGGATCACGCGACGGAGCTGCCGTGGCAAATCGCTTTGCGCCCGCCTCGACCTCAGTGCAGGGTCGTTCACCTGTACAAGCGCGTGCGAAATGATCTCAGCCAACATGAAGCCAAAGAGCGAAGATCTTGAGAAACGCGGGCGGATCGCGGGCGTCATGGGCGTTTCGCCGCGCCGCCTCAGGCGCTGTGCTTCCTCGTACTGGACCTGGGCGATCACATCGCCGGACTCGTTAAGGTGGCGCATCGCCGCGCGCACCGACTTTGGCAAGTTGTTCGGGTCATTATGATTCTGAAATCGCCAATCCTGCTTCGACGGCGCGTCGTCCCACAAATATCGTTTCGGCGAGGAGAGGCCTGACAGTGTCTCCGTGCCCTCCTCGCCTTGGGTCAATCGCACCGCCTCTGGTCCGATTCGCACGAAACTGGGCCACATAAAGGCGTTGCGGCGACCTGACCGGCTGGAATAGCGCTCGTAGCCAAATCGCAATTCGGTGAACTCGGCGCGGCTCGGAAACAGGCCGGAATAGTAGAATTCCGGCCGTGAGAGGTCACGGATCGCCAATGGATAGGACCGGGCCAAATCGATCCGCGAGTCACCGGGAAATGTCTCGATCAGAATCCCGCAGGTTCGGCTGTTTCCGACATCGAGGACCAGATCGACACTCACTGGCGGCGTGGCGTCGTACTCCGACACGGTGTTAACAAGCCGGATCTTCGGCGGATTGGTGGCCTTAACAATGAGATTCAGATAGCCGAAGTAGCGCGCCCAGTGCTCAAAGAGATAGGGCAGCTTGTCCTCGGAAAAGAGCCGGGTCGGATTCTGCGCGCGCTTGAACTCCAAAAAGAGCTCCTTGAGCCAATCCGAGACCCAGAGTTGGCTGTCAATAACGTTGCCGTCGCCGTCGTCGTCAAGGCGCCGCAAGAACCAATCCATGTCGGTGGGATCAGATGTCAGCCGAAATTCGCGCTGCTTTTCTGCATCGCCAAGGTCCGGCGCAAGGAAGCGCTCGCCCTGGTCCGACTTTGCCAAGGTTGTATCAAGCGCAAGCTGTACCCGATGGGTGTGCCCGGTCTCCGGATCGGGTTCATCAAGCTCCACTGTCCGGAGACGAGCCCAGCTAGATGGTCCGGGGTCAAAACACTCCTCGCCTTTCGGACCATACTGGCTCTTGAGGCGCAAAACAGGAACCGGCACCCATTTGCCCAGATACGGCTCAAGGGCCGCCACCGGACGGATCGAATACTCTTCGTCGTCCTTGTCCGACTTATCGAGAACCCCGGCGTCCCGCTCCATATCGCCACTCAGCGGAATCAGGTTTCGTTCCGGCACACCGCCGTCGAGAACACCGATGGTCCGCTCAATGAACTTCATCGGCTTCACGTCCAGGGCGGCTATGTCGAAACCAAAGTCGAGGATCTGCAAACCGGAAAAGGGCACAAGTGTCGTTTCTTCTCGGAAGTCGACCAATGTGCGCAGCCCGCGATCACGCTCTTTCATCATCAGTTCGTCCCGAACGTATAGTTGTGTGTCCATCTGCGCTCACGCCCAGACAAGGCGCCCTCAAGCACCTGAGTTTGCCCACGATCCTGGATCAGGAGCTGAAACGGCCGCGTTGCGCCATTGCTGCGTGATGTCGGCATCGTCACCCGAACACGGTACTCTCCCGAGACCGGGTCATTGAAATAGATGTTCTCAACCGGGGCCAATGCAGGCCCGCCTAGGCCAGAATCGGTGTCTACCTGGCCGTTGCAGCCGCTCCGTTGGCCCCAAAAGAGACGAACGTCTTCTGGGCAAGTGACCTCGAGATCCAAGTCGTCGGGGCCGTCCCAGACCAGCGAGAAAGTTAGGTCACCGCTTTGTGCGTTTGCTCGATTGAGCCGCTCCTCGATGTCTTGTGATTTCTGCGGCAGAGCTTGCTGGGGAACCGGCGCCAGCTCTGGCAGCACCGGGCGGGACTGCACCGGCGGTGGGAGAAATTCTGGAATCCCCGGCTCGGGCTGGCAGGCGCGGTCCGCGATCTCGATTTGCCGCTCAAGAATTCCGACCCGGTCGCGAAGCACCAACGTCAGGCGCGAGGCATTCGACGTTGAAGGGCCTTCCGCCAAGCAGAAGCTGGGCACTCCAGGTAAGCGCAACGCGCATGGTGCGATAAGCAAGATCAATATCGCCAGGATCATGAGCGCGAGGATCAGCCAGCCAATCCAATAGAGCCACCACAAAAGAAGCGGGCTCACGAGCACCCGTCCACTGCGGCGGTCGTGACCTGCGGCTAGCGGCCTGGCCGCCACGGCAGCGCCCTCCACCGCTATCTCCGCGGCGCCAGGACCCACCACCGGCGTTTTGGGCGCGCGGATGTCGCCCCCGCTCAGCACGCCGCGCACTGCAGACTGACGATCTTCGATCCAAGCCCAATGCACCAGGATTGGATCGTAGACCCCGGCCTCTCGTTCCTGAGCGAAAATGCTTCCATCGCCTGGAATTTCGAGCGCATTCTTGAGAGCTTCACCCAAGCGTCGCCGGTCTGTATTCTCGGTCTCTTCCAGATGTCCGGCCGCTAGGTCGCGGATTTCGGTGACCAACGTGCTCAAACGCGACCTAACCTCGGTCTGCTGCTCTTCGGTCAACTCGCTCAGCGGGACAACACGCCCGCCGCCCGACGCATACCAGTCGATCTTATCGCCCCAATCCGAGGCGATGGGTTCAGCGAACAGAGCAGCTTGCGCTTTTGAGAGCGAGCTTGCCAAAAGCTCAAAGGATCGCTGAGGCGCGGTGCCAAGCGGGGTTAGACCCTCGGTCGACGTGGTGGTGATGAAGGTGCTGTCCACGACGCTCTCGTATTACTGGTCCTGGCCGCCGAGATTGAGCGGTTGAAGCGGAACGTCATCTGCAACACTGGCTTCCGCGATAGGCGGCGAGGGACGCTCGATCTGCGGATTACACGCGGCACTCACAACACGTGGCGTGGCCGGTGTTCCTTCCAGGAACCGAGCGAGATCTCGCCCCGAGAGGGCGAAGTTCAGCGTGCGCATAGGGCCTTTCACGACAAATGTGTTTACGCCGATCATCCGGCCGCAATAGTCAATGAGCGGTCCCCCAGAATTGCCCTTTGAAATTGGAGCGGAGTGAACAAGCACCTCTGTCGCCGAATTAAAGCGCTGTTCCGCGGTAATCGTCCCATCCGTCACCGCGAGGCCGGGCACGGCCGACAGGTCTCCAGCGCGCAACTGCTGAAACGCCTCGTCGGACACCAATAGGTCGCCCGGGTATCCGGCGGCAATGACCGATTGCAGCCGCAGCGTGCTGTCAGTGGCGAGCACCTCGAAACTCGGCTGCGACACGCCTGGCACCCGCAAAAGCGCAAAGTCTCCGCCGGTGGCATCCATTGGGCCAAGCGCCTTCACGAGTTCAGCGGGACGAAGCGATCCTATGGCTTCGTTGCTGACATAGATGCCATCGGCATCCGCGCCGTCAATCACATGGTAGTTGGTCACCAAGAGGTCGGAGCCAACGAAAAACCCGGTCCCATTGCCAAGCCCACGCTGCCCCTGGACAAGGACCAGCGCCGTCCGCTCTTCAATATGAGCCAAGAGGGTTGCCGTATCTGGAAAGCCGCCTTCACTACCAACGCGCACGCGTTCTGCGGCGGGGGGCAAGATCGAAGGCGTCCGCGCCTCGCGGACGCTCCCCGGCCCATCTGCCGGATCAAGATCATCCGGCGGCAAAAGTCCCTCAATGGTCACACCATCAGGCATCAAGAGTGTGCCATCGCTTCGGCACACGGCGCCATCTAGCGCGGCTTGAAGTGCGACGATGCGCTCTTCTAATGCGCGATTGACGTCCTCGGCGAGTTGCACGGCCTCCTCGGGACTCACCGCCGAGGCAACACGCTCCTGAAACAAGCGGTTGCCCGGGATCAAAAGCCAGGTGAGCACTCCGGCCGAAATCAGCAACAGCAAGACAAGGGGGATCCAGGCACCAACTGGAACAGCGCGCCTCGGGCGGTCCTGCTTCACCGCCCCTGAGGGATTTGCATTGCCGCCTCCATTTGCTCCTGTCACAGCGCCTGCCGCCGAAGCTGCGGCAACCCCGGTTGCCGCTGCAGCTCCCACACCTGCCGAGGCAGACGCCGGCCCCGGATCAGGTTGCGCAGCAAAGACACTTCGTTCGCTCGCATCCAAAGGCGGTGCCGCGGCAAGCGGCATAAAACGTCCGAGCGTCTTGCTGTATTGAGCCGCGCGTGCTGCAGGGCTGCGGGA
>JBCCKB010000136.1:0-8613 GCA_039027595.1 Pseudomonadota bacterium
AGAAGGAAAAGGTGAACCCGGCGGCGGGTTGTCTGCCCATCCTGCTTCAGATCCCAATCTTCTTTTCGCTCTACAAGGTGATTTTCGTCACAATCGAGCTTAGGCATGCTCCGTGGATTGGCTGGATCAAGGATCTCTCGGCACCCGATCCGTCGTCGCTTTTCAATCTTTGGGGTGTTTTGCCATGGGCTGGCCCCCAGCCGGGTTCAATCATGGCGCTCATATTCATTGGTATCCTGCCGCTTATTCTCGGCGTGTCGATGTGGCTTCAACAAAAGCTGAACCCCGCCCCGACGGATCCGACACAGCAGATGATCTTCGCTTGGATGCCCTGGGTGTTCATGTTTATGCTTGGGTCGTTCGCGTCGGGTCTTGTGATATACTGGATCGCGAACAACCTGATCACCTTCGCTCAGCAATACCTGATCATGCGGAGCCAGGGGATGAAACCAGATGTTTTTGGGAACATCATCGCGGGTTTCAAGAAAAGCCGCGAGAAGGCTGCGAACTCAGACGAACCGCCCAAGTCATGAGCGCCGCGCTCACGGATATCTTCCGCCACCCGATCAAGTCGCTGGGCCGCGAGGCGCTCGAGACCGTGTCCCTGAGCCCAGGCTCCAGGCTTCCTTATGATCGTCTATGGGGCGTGGCGCACGCGCGCGCGCGCATCGATGCTCCGGGTTGGGCACATTGCGCGAACTTTTTGCAATGCGCGCGGGAACCCGCGCTGATGGCCGTCACCGCGTGTTTGGACGAACGCGGACGTAGTGTAGAGCTCACACATCCGAAGGCCCGCGGGTTCGCCCTTACGCCAGATGCAGTTGATGACTTCTCGGACTTCGGCGCCTGGCTCGCCGAAATCTGGCCGGAAAATCTCCCGGTGCCAACGGGGATCCACAGCTTCTCGGGCGGACTTACGGACAACAAGAACCCATGGATCTCGATCCACAACCATGCCTCGCACCGCGCGGTGGAGGGTCGCGCTGGGCGTGACCTGTCGATCCACAGATGGCGCGGCAACCTCTGGATTAACGGTCTTGGACCGTGGCAGGAGTTCGAGTGGATCGGCAAGGAGATCGAAATTGGCCCGGCCCGCCTGCGGATAACCGACAGGATCGACCGTTGCAAAGCCACGCACGCGAACCCGCAAACCGGTGTGCGGGATATCGACATGACCCGTGTTCTAAGCCATTGGAATCACCAGGACTTCGGCGTCTTCGCCGAGGTTGTCCAAGGTGGAACGGTTCGCCCTGGTGACCAGGTGGTGGCCCCGGCGTGAGCCTCACCTTTCCCGAGACAAACCCAGACGAGGCGGCGCTGACCGCGGGCATGACCCTCTTCCGCCGACCAACGGAGTTTCTCAAAGGCGTGGTGGCGATGGACGGCCTGCCCACACCAGATCGCTTGGAAGTGTGCTTCGCGGGGCGCTCAAATGTCGGCAAGTCTTCTCTGATCAATGCGTTGACCAATCGCAAGGGTCTGGCGCGCGCCTCGAACACGCCCGGCAGAACACAAGAGGTCAATTTCTTTACGGCGGGTCAATCACACTACCTCGTCGACCTACCAGGCTATGGGTTTGCAAATGCGCCTGTCGCCGTCGTCGCCCGCTGGCAGGCGCTCATGAAGGCCTATCTGTCAGGGCGGCCAAACCTCAGGCGCGCTTTTGTCCTTGTCGATGCGCGCCATGGCGTGAAACCGGTCGACGACGAGATCTTCGCGCTTCTTGATGCCGCCGCCGTGACATTTCAAGTCGTGCTGACGAAAGCGGACAAGGTGAAGGAAAAGGACCGCACCCACGCCCTTGGGGTGACGCGGGCAGCCTTGTCGCAGCATCCCGCCGCGTTTCCAGAGCTCATTGTCACATCCTCCGAAACCGGACAGGGGATCGGGATACTCCGGGCCGTCATTGCCTCGCTGGAGTGACAGTGCTCAACGGATGCAATTAGCCTCCCGGAGAGTACAAGGACCAGATAGACGCCATCCAACCGCTGAGGATGACGGTCTCTCAGACATGCTGGCCCGCGTTAACCTCGATCTCGGTGCCGGTCACGTAGCTCGCGCTGGATGTGCATAGAAACCAGATCACATCGGCGACCTCCGCGGGCTGTCCAAGGCGTCTGAGCGGCAATCTCTCAACGATCTTCTCTGTCCCGGGCGAGAGGATCGATGTTTCAACCTCGCCCGGAGCAATCGCATTCACACGCACGCCCAAAGGCCCGAAATCATGCGCCATCTCCCGGGTCAGTGAGACGAGAGCAGCCTTGGATGTGGCATAGGCAGCCCCCGCGAAGGGATGCACCCTCGAGCCCGCAATCGATGTGACGTTGACCACGGACCCTTGAGCCGCAGCAAGTTCGTCCTTCAGACTGCGGGCGAGGATGACGGGAGCAAAGAAATTCACATGGAAAACCTGACCCCAAACCTTCAGATCGGTGTCTAAGGTCCCTAGGCGCGCACCGCCGTCGCCCTTGGGCGAGATCCCCGCATTGTTGACGAGGGCGTCGAGTTTACCACCGATCTTGCCCCGGACCACGTCAACGGCTTCGATCGTTCGCTTTGGGTCCGCCAGATCGATTTCAATGTGATTGTCCTGGCCACCGGGCCAAGGACATCGCGGGTCAAAGGGCTGGCGAGAGCATGTCAACACACGCCACCCTTCGCGCGAAAACCGCTTCACCGTCGCATGACCGATCCCGCGGCTCGCCCCGGTCAGCAAAAGCGTTTTTTGTCGCTCTTCGGACATGACGTCGCGCCTCCGTGTTTCGCGTAGACTGACCGGTGACCGGAAAATAGCAAGGCCCGTGCTCCCCTTGTGGGATGCCAAGCTTCGCCCTAACAAGTTGGCAGAAGGTGCGGGCCCGATGAAGACACAAGAGATGAACCGCGACTGGATCGCCACGGCCAGAACGCTTAACCAGGCCCTGCCCTATTTGCAGCGCTACGAAGGCGCGACTGTTGTGATCAAGCTTGGTGGTCACGCCATGGGGAGCGAAGGGGGCCTCAGGAGCTTTGCACGCGACGTCACCTTGATGCAGCAGGTTGGGGTTCACCCCGTTGTGGTCCATGGTGGCGGACCACAGATTACAGCGATGCTCGAGCGCTTGGCGATTCCGTCGGAATTTGTTCGAGGCAAGCGCGTTACCGATGCCGCGACCGTGGAAATCGTCGAGATGGTGCTATCGGGTCGGATCAACAAAGCCATTGTGCAGGCGATCAGTGCCGAGGGCGGTCGCGCGGTGGGTCTTTCTGGCAAAGATGCCAACCTGATGGTCTGCGAGCCCGCGGACCCGGAACTGGGCTTTGTCGGCAAGCCCGTGGCCTTCAACCCTGATTTCCTCCGCTCGCTCCACAGCGCGGGCATCGTGCCGGTGATCGCGCCCATCGGCGCGGGACGGAAGGGCGAGACCTTTAATGTCAATGGTGATACGGCCGCAGGGGCGATTGCTGCGAGCCTCAACGCCGACCGGTTACTTCTTTTAACGGATGTCGCCGGCGTGAAGGATGAAAAAGGCGCGGTGATGACCGAACTGACGCCCGCGCAAATCCGCGACATGACCACGACCGGCACAATTGCGGGGGGCATGATCCCCAAAACTGAGACCGCCCTTGATGCAATCGAGTTCGGCGTCCGCGCCGTGGTTATCCTGGATGGCAGGGTTCCAAATGCCTGTCTCTTGGAGCTCTTCACCGACCATGGCGCGGGTAGCCTGATCCGGCCTCCCAGATGAAACTCCGGGCGGTGACCTCCCTCGCAGCCGCCCACTACCTCGATGTCATGGGCGGTTTTCATGTGCGCCCCGGAGATGGGCTACCGGAGGAGACCAAAACACTCTTGATGTTCGGGCCCCGAGAGCCTGGGTTCTGGGCCCATGTGACACGCGCGCCCGAGTTCCGCGACGGCAAAGCCCATGCGCTGGATCGTTGGTCAACGCGGGTAGTCGGGTCCCTCGCACATGACATCGGAGCGGATCCGTACTTTCCTTTCGGCGGACCACCTCACCGACCGTTTGTTGCCTGGGCCCTGAGAACTGGCCGGGCATGGTCCTCGGACGTGGGCCTTTTGGTGCATGATCAGGCTGGGCTAATGATCTCGTTTCGGGGCGCTCTTGGCCTGTCAGAGTATCTCGATTTGCCTGGTCGCGGCACGCGCCCATGCGACACATGCGCCGAGAAACCGTGCCGCACGGCATGCCCCGTCGCCGCACTCACGGAACGGGGATATGACATTCCGGTCTGCAAGACCTATCTCGTTTCTCAAGAGGGACAGGGGTGCATGGGGAACGGGTGCGCGGTGCGCCGCGCATGCCCCCGGAGCGAAGGATCTGGACGGATGGCGGCGCAGTCGGCATTTCATATGCGGAATTTCTTGGGATGAGCCTGACGCTGATCCTTATGCGGCATGCGAAATCCAGTTGGTCGGACAAGACGATCGACGATTTCGACCGCTCATTGAACGAGCGTGGGCGCCGTTCGGCGCGCGCCATCGGCACTTGGTTGTCGGAAAAAGGTCACGTGCCCGACGACGTTGTCGTCTCAGGAGCACGGCGGACTGTCGATACCTGGGCGGGCATCGCGCCAATGCTCCCTAGGGTCGCTGACATGCGCTCAAGCCCGGCACTCTATCCCGGAACCCTCGAGACGCTTCTTGCCGTGGTCCGCGGCGCACGCGCGACACCTTTGCTCTTGATAGGGCACAATCCAGCTTGCGCGAACTTCGCCGCGCGGATAGTCACGGAGCGAGGCAACCACCCGCGTTTCGACGATTTTCCAACTGGCGCCACGGCGGTGATCGAGTTCAGCGCGTCCGCATGGGAGGCCGTCGACTGGGGCGAGGGCCGCCTTGCCGGGTTCATGGTACCGCGGGAGTTGCTAGACTAATTGCAGAGCTCCAGTTCAGTGTCCGAGGATCTGGCTGAGGAAGAGCTTTGTTCGGTCACTCTTGGGGTTGTTGAAGAACTCCTCGGGCTCGTTCTGTTCCACGATTTGTCCCGCATCCATGAAAATCACACGGTTCGCGACCTGGCGCGCAAAGCCCATTTCATGGGTCACGCAGAGCATCGTCATGCCCTCTTCGGCAAGCTCAATCATTGTGTCGAGGACTTCCTTGATCATCTCAGGGTCAAGGGCCGAGGTGGGTTCATCAAAGAGCATGATGCGCGGCCGCATGCACAAAGAACGCGCGATCGCCACCCGCTGTTGCTGGCCGCCGGAAAGCTGGCCCGGGTACTTATTCGCCTGTTCGGGGATCTTGACCTTCGACAGGAAGTGCATTGCCGTATCTTCGGCCTCCCTCTTCGGGATCTTCCGCACCCAGATCGGCGCGAGCGTGCAATTCTCGAGAATGGTCAGATGCGGGAAGAGGTTGAAGTGCTGAAACACCATGCCAACCTCGGAGCGGATCGTGTCGATGTTCTTTATGTCCGACGAAAGGAGTGTGCCATCGACGGTGATCGACCCCTTCTGGTGCTCCTCGAGCGCGTTGATGCAACGAATGAGCGTCGATTTTCCAGAGCCCGAGGGGCCGCAGATCACGATCCGTTCGCCTCGGTAAACGGTGAGGTTGATGTCACGCAAGACATGGAACTGCCCATACCACTTGTTCATGGTCTGAATGTCGATCGCGACCTCATCGGAGACCGTCATTTGGGCCCGGGTCGGCGCGTCCGTCGCGAGATTTGTGGCGGTATCGGCCATGGTTGGTCTCCTTACCGATGATCGGTTCTGAGCTTTTGCTCGAGATATTGCGAATAGCGGGACATCGAGTAGCAGCAGACGAAAAACAGAATGCCGATGAACACGAAGAGCTCCCAGTAAATTCCCTGCCACGCCGCATTTGCGCGGATCGCGTTGGAGAGCCCGATCGGATCAAGCAATCCGATGAACACGACAAGCGTGGTGTCTTTGAACAGCCCAATGAAGGTGTTGACGATGCCCGGGATTGAGATTTTCAGCGCCTGGGGCAGGATAATGAGCCGCATCGACTGCCAGTAATCCAAGCCGAGCGAGTCCGCGCCTTCGTACTGGCCGCGAGGGAGCGCGGCCAACCCACCTCGAACGACCTCGGCGATGTAGGCCGCAGAGAACAGCGTGACCATAATGATCACCCGCAGCATTAGGTCGAAATTGGTCCCGGGTGGCAGGAAGTAGTTCAGCAGAAGGGATGCGGTGAAGAGCCAGACGATCAGCGGTACGCCCCGGATCACCTCGATAAAGACGACGCTCACCTTGTTGATGATGAAGAGATCCGATTGCCGACCCAATGCAAGGAGGACGCCCAAAGGCAGGGAAATAATGATCGATGACATTCCGATAATAAAGGACAGCATGAAGCCGCCGAAATCGTCGGACTTGATGAACTCTATTCCAATCGGAGCGACCGCATGAAGGCCCTGCGTCAAGGGACCCGCCGCAAAGAGCCAGTAGAGGATCGGCACGACAATTGCCGCCACGGTCGCGGCAAGGGTTCCCAAGGCGCCCTGCGCAAAGGTTAGGATCGCCCAGCCAATGGCGAAGCCTAGGGCAACGGCGATCGGTCCCCAGATCGAGCCACCCCAAAGGAGCCAGAAGCAAACAAACGGCATGGCGAGCGTGAACCACAGGAACACCCGCGGGACGCGGTCAAAAAGAACCGGAGCGATCCCGACAAAAAACACGACAAGGGCCAAGACCGGGCGCCAATAGGCCTCTGCCGGATAGAAACCGAAAACCAACTGCCGCCAGCGTTCGTCGATGACCGCCCAACAGGCGATCTCACGGTGATGCTCGTAGATTTGATCGCGGATTTCGCGGCACTCGGCCAAGGACGAGGCATTCCAGATTCCACCAAGCATCCAGGGCATCACCCCCGAGAGCGTGGCCCAAATCACGTAGATCGAAAGAACCGTGAGAATGCCATTCAACCAGCTTGAGAACAGGTTCTCTCTTAGCCATTTAACGACGCCTCGTTCCGAGACCGGGGGCTCTGCCTCGGGCAGCATTTCGGTCCGGACATAGGAAAGATCGGCAGCGCTTTTCTCGGACATATCAGCGCTCCCTCAGCTTTACGGCGTTGTTGTAGACGTTCATCACGGCGGCAATGATCAGTGAGGTCAGCAGGTAAAAAAGCCCCAGCAGCAGGATCCCCTCCAGCTCTCGACCGGTCTGGTTGATGGTTATGCCGCCCAGGGTTGAGCGCACATCCATGTACCCCACCGCAATCGCCAAGGACGAGTTCTTGGTCAGGTTTAGATACTGAGAAATCAGGGGTGGTATGATGACCCGAAGCGCCTGGGGCAGGATCACCAGGTTCATGGTGCGCGACGGACGCAGCCCCAACGCGTAAGACGCCTCGGTCTGACCCTTGTTGATCGCGAGGATGCCAGCGCGCACGATCTCGGCCACGAAGGCCCCGGTGTAAAGCGATAGAGCGAACCAGAGAGCGATGAGGGAATTCCGTATCGGAAGACCGCCTTCCATTCGCGGAATGCCGCTTTCGGAGATGCCGGGCACGTCCATCTGAACAGCGGCGCCTTCGTTCACTGTTTCTCCCAGGACCGCCAACGTCGCGTCACCCCGAAGCGAAGGCGTGAGCTCCTCGATGACGGATGCCGCCTCCGCGGACGGAACGGCATAGAGCGCGCAGCGTCCCGCTGCCAGGTCACGGCCGGCGTCGTCGGGTCCAAAATACTCCCGGACGCGATGCGCGATGTCATTGGTCTCAAGATGGGTCTGCGCGCTAAATGAACCTCCGCTCCCCCGGATGCGGCAATAATCGATCCGTCCCTGCGCTTCGGCGTAATCCGCTAGCGTCATGCCGTCTTCGGCGCCATAGCCAATAAGGGCCATCTCTGAGCTCCGCGACTGCGCGGAGATGATGAAGTACGCGCCCAGAAGCGCGACAATGAAAATTCCCAAGGACGGCAGGAGAAGGGGCGTGACCTGACCCGTTGCCTCCTGGCGGCGCTTAGCAGCGCGACGCAGGCCCCAGACAATGCCTCCCGCAACCACGAGCGCTGCGACAAAGATCCAGCCGCCGTCGGCGTAAACCAGGCGTGGAATGAATGTGCCTTGGCGGGTCAAGGCGATCAGGCCAAAGATCATCGAGCTCTCCGCCTCGCCTGTCTCGGCGTCGGCCCTAAAGGTCGACGGGTGCGGCAGGCTCTCGGAAAAGACCGCGAAGATCACCAGGATCCAAAGCAGCAGCGGGACGTTGCGGAAGCCTTCGACATAGATCGACATGAGCCGTGCGACCAGCCAGTTATTCGAGAGCCGCAAGACCCCCGCGATAACACCGATCACGGTCGCCGTGATGCAGCCCAAGACCGCGACAAGAAGCGTGTTCAGGATGCCGACAAACGCCGCGCGCGCATGGCTAGAATCGTTGGAATACTCGACAAGCCGCTGGCTAATGTCATAGCCCGCCCGTGCGCCCAAAAAACCAAAGTCGAAGTCTTTGCCCAGCGCCGCGAGGTTTTGCACGGTGTTGTAGGCGAGCCAGGAAAAGCCCAGCATCAGCAGGATGAACGCGATCACCTGAATTGTCAGAGATCTGTAACGCGTGTCGTAGAGAAGCTGGCCGAGCCGGAACGGCGCGGTGTCATGCCCGTCGGTCACTGTCGTCATGTAGACGCCCCC